>NZ_JBBECH010000084.1:0-62987 GCF_040881935.1 Saccharospirillum sp.
TGATGATTTCGCATCTGGATATTGTCTTTGTAATGATTTTCACCATTGTCATTGGTAACCTGATCGGAACCATCTTTGGTATGTTTCTGGTGAATCCCCTGACGCGAGCCACGTTCTTGCGCTCGTCCATACTTGTTCCCGTCCTTATATGTATTGTCTTTACCGGTGCTTATGTAGTTCACAACGCTTGGTTCGAAATGCTGATTGCACTGGTCTTTGGCATTCTCGGTTATGTGATGAAGGAACTCAGCTACTCACGTGCGGCCATGTTAATTGGTCTGGTACTTGGGTATGCCATCGAGAAAAATCTGTATCTTGCCTTGCAATTAAACGGACCGCGTTTTTACCTCGAGCCTATTCCGCTGACACTGGTAGTGATAACGGTTGTGTTTTTGGGTTGGAATATCTGGACATTTGTTCGCGACCGGAAAAAGGAGGCTTGAGTTATGTCCAATGAATATAAAAATCCGGGACAGAAAAATCTGGAAGACATCACCGTGGTGACTAAAGAGATCCGGGTCGCTGAAGTGGTGTTTATCCTATTCTTACTGGTCGTTACCATTGCTGCGATTCTGGAGTCACTGACCTACAGTATGACGGCCGCTCGCACCCCTCTGGTTATTCTGACGCCTCTTTTGTTGCTGATCATTGGCATCAGCGTTCGGGAAATCAGGGCCATGAAGAGGGAGTCAGCCAGTTTGGCTGAGACGGCCAGGAATGCATTGGCAGGTCAGTACCGGACGCTCAACCAATTTATTGTATTCAGTCTCTGGCTAATATTTCTCATCGTCATGGTGATTGTGTTGGGGCAATACCTTGCGATCGCGATCTTTACCTGGTTGCTGATGCGACCGGTTGGCAAGGAGTCCAACTCGCTGTCGATCAAAATTGCGCTTGGCCTTCCGTTGGCGCTTTACGGGCTCTTTGACTTGGTTCTTAACCTGGAAATGTTTCCGGGTATTTTGTACCAGCTGTGGGCTGGGTACGACGTCTTTTGAATCACGTTTGGCTGAATAGTGTGGGGCGGCAATAAGCTGGCCCCAGTAGTTGATTGAAACGAGGTAGCAAACCATGGCTTGGACAGAATCACAGTATTGGTTGGCGGGTGATGTCACCCGCGATCTGTATCAGGATTTGCTCGATGATGCGGCAACGGCCCCAGAGCGAGACAAATTGCGTAAGAAAGTCGTTCGACCTGAAGAAATGCCCTGGGAGATGTCGAAACAGGGTCTGCTCAAACATTTGTTGCACGACAAAATGAACACCCGCATGGAGTCGGTCGACGCCTACATGCAGATCATTCCGCCCGGCAGTCATTCAGGCAAGCACCGGCATCTGGCTGAAGAGTGCCTGTACGTGCTTGAAGGTAAGGGCTATGACCTGCACCAGGATTGTGATGTGGAAATAACCGATACCTATCACTGGAAGGCGCAGGACAAGGTACAAAAATTTGAGTGGGAAGCCGGAGATATCATTTACATTCCGCCTAACACCATTCACCAGCATTTCAATGCCGATCCGGACCGGCCAGTACGGTTAATTTCAGCAATCAACCGGATCTATAAAAAATTTGGTCTGAACGATGTAGAGCAGCTTGAAAATGCCCCGGAGTATGATCCAGCGGTAACCTTGAATGCCAAGGTCATACATGGCTACATCACCGCAACATCTAAATAACAGCGGCTCCGCGTCGAAAGGCGGGGCAGGTAAGCAGGAGTCCAGCTAGATGGGTACTGAATCGCATTATCACAGTAAGAAAGATCGAGTCTTTGTTCGCGCCATTGCGGGCCCGTACAATTTGAACGATGAGTTACAGCGCTTGCGCAGCATGCCGCGGGTACGCAAGGGTACTGAGATCAAGTTTCAGGATGGTCCTCAGGCGTACAGCCGACATTATGTGGAACCCAAAGACGGTATTACGCAGACCTTTCACCTGCACCTGGAGGAGTACGCACCGGGTGGCAAGTCGCAAAAACACGGTCATGTGAATGAAGCGGCTTTTTATATCCTCGATGGCAAAGGGTACGAGATACATGATGGCATACGCTATGACTGGCAGGCGGGCGACATTGCCATTGTACACAATAACTGTGTGCACCAGCACTTTAACGCCGACCCGGAACGGCCGGCGCGGGCACTGGTGATCAAGACCAAACCCATGTATATGTTTATGAATATGCTGTTTCAACAACAGGTGGAGCCTCGACCCACCGAACCGGCTCCAGGCGCTGAAGGCTTCGTGGAACGCGAAGCGGAAGAGGACTATAACCACGGCGACTACTAGCTACCCGTTGCTAGTCGGGCTCTCTGATCAGAGAGCCCTGTTTCACCGAATTTCAGATCATCAGCCGCCGCTGATTGGAAGGCGATTGAAGGGTTTTGTTTTGCTAAGCCGGAGTTAGTTATATGTTAGGTGGTTTTCTCGCTCTATTGTCGGCAATAACGTTTGGGTTAAACAATGCCAGCGTCAGGCGTGGTGTGCTGAGCGGGTCTGTTCTGCAGGCACTGGCGATTACGGTTCCCGTGGGTGTGCCTTTTTTCCTGGTGATGATTCTGGTGACTGGCAACATCGGTGCGGTTACCGGTTTAACCACTGAAACCTTTCTCTGGCTGTCGGCTGCCGGGGTATTGCATTTTGTGATTGGCCGATATTGCAATTATCGGTCGACCAAAGCGATCGGTGGCAATCTTTCCGGTCCCTGGAAGCAATCGAATCTGATCCTGGCGCTGGTACTGGCTATCGTATTTCTGGGGGAGGTGTTAACACCCCTTAAGGTCACCGGGATCGTGCTGATTCTGCTGGGTGCCTATTTTACTTCCAAGGCCACCTTCAAAAAGCCAAAGCCGGCTAAAGAAGGGGCTCCCAAGCCGGAGCACCCGGGATTTGAGCCGAGCTACCGGGAAGGTTACAGCTTTGCGCTATTGTCAGCCGTCGCTTATGGATCTAGCCCGATTCTGGTTCGTATGGGGTTGGAATCACAGGGTCCCGGTTCCAGTTTCTGGGGTGGCCTTATTTCCTATTCGTCCGCGGCGCTGGTTATTGGCCTGATCCTGCTGCTTCCCGGGCGCTGGCAGCACGTCCGCGAAGTGGGGCAATCATCCGTGCGCTGGTTTTCGCTGGCGGCCATCCTGGTCGGATTCTCGCAGATGTTCCGGTACATGGCGCTCGCAATAGCGCCAGTGTCGGTGGTGACGCCTATCCAGTCTACATCGGTGGTCTTTCGGGTTATATTCGGTTGGTTAATCAACCGTAATACAGAGGTCTTTGGCACCTGGGTAATACTGGGCGTCATTGTGACCATGTTGGGCGTGTTGGGGTTGTCGGTATCGACAGAGATAGTGACCGCTAACTTTCAGCTTCCGGGCGTTGTCATGTTACTGGTCGAGTTTCGTTGGCCCTAAACCCGGCCGCCTTCTGGTTGTGGGCTGTCTGGTTATTTTTCGCTCATATCGGTATAGTTCAGGCCCGGAACCTGTTGACGGATCTGAGTCGGAGTGCCTTACGATGCGCTCGGAGGGCCTAATTGATGAAGCATACAAGGACAGCATGAGCGAACTACGACACATCAATCAAAAAACTGAGAAAGCAGGTAACAGTGCAGACGACAAGAAAAGTCGTGGTTTGTCCTCGCTGGCCAATGCCATTGCCCTGCTTAAAACCTTTAGTGAAAAAGACGTCGAGCTGGGCATCAGCGAGCTGTCCAAGCGGCTGGGTCTGGCGAAAAGTACGGTACACCGTATGGCGACGACACTGGTCATCGGCGGGTTGCTGGAAAAGAATACCGCCAATGACAAATACCGGCTTGGGCTAACTCTGTTCAGTCTGGGTGGCCTGGTTCGGCGACGGCTGGATGTACCCAGTGTCGCCAGACCAATTTTGCAGGAGCTCAAGAGTGAGCTGAACGAGACTGTACTGTTGGGTGTGCTGGATGGGCCGGAAGTGGTCTATTTGTTTCACTTTGAAAGTACCCATGCCATACGCATGCAGTCGGATATTGGTGTGCGTAAGGAGGCACTGTGCACCGGTGAAGGGCAGGTGATACTGGCGTTCAAGAGTGATGTGGAAATAGATGAGGCCTTGTCGGGTACGATCAAACAGCGTACCAACTATACGATCACCGATCCGGCTGAATTGCGTAAAAAGCTGCTCAGAATACGAGCCCAGGGGTACTGCGTGGAAGATCAGGAGAGCGAAGTGGGGATGAGGTGTATCGCCGCTCCCATTTTCAATATGAACGGTGAGGTGGTTGCCGGTATGGGTCTGGCTGGGCCGATCCATCGCATGGATGAGGATACAATCCTGCGCTATGTACCTCACGTCCAGGATACCGCCCGGGCCGTTTCCCAGCGTCTGGGTTACCGGCCATTCTGACCAATTCAGGGCAGCGCCTTTACGGCTAACTGCCCGGGTCTGTTATGCTTATCTGACCAAAGGTCAGTATAGCGCCCCGCCATGTCGACATTGCACACACCCAAGAGCCCCATCATTGATAACCGGATCAAGTTCCGGCATTTACAGTGTTTTATCGAAGTGGTTCGCCAGGGTGGTGTGGTGCGTGCTGCCAGTTACCTCTCCCTGACACAGCCCGCCGTGTCTAAAAAGTTGCGTGAACTGGAAGACATGCTGGGTGTTGAGCTGTTGAACCGGCAGCGTAAAGGAGTTGAACTGACCCGGTTTGGTGAGGTGTTTCTACGCTACGCACTGAACAGTACCGACGCCTTGCGTGAAGGCATTGACCGGGTCAGCGCGTCAAGCCGGGCCGAGCATTCACCCGTGGTAATTGGTGTGTTGCCAACCATTGCTACCACTGTCATGCCTAAAGCATTGCAGGCCTTTAAATCCAAAATGCCCTATGCCGATGTCACTTTGCTGAACAGTGGCAACAGGATGCTGTTGGACGCACTGCGGATGTCTGAACTGGATTTGGTGGTAGGGCGGGTTGGATCGCCCGCGCAAATGCAAGGGCTGGTGTTTGAGCAACTCTATCAGGAGCGGATCGCTATTGTTGTGCGGCCTGATCATCCGGTGTTGTGGCAGTCACTGGCTTCACTGGAGGTGTTGTCCGAGTACCCTATTTTGATGCCACCCCCGGACTCGGTGATTCGCAGCCTGGTTGACCAGTTTATGATCCTGAACGGCATTCGACCCAACGCCAACCGGATAGAGACGATTTCCCATGCTTTTGGACGCGCCTATGTGCGAGATTCAGATACGGTATGGCTGATATCCCACGGTGCCGTTCAGGCTGACATATGTGAAGGGCGCCTGGTTGAACTGCCTTATGATTTTTCGACAACCCTGAGTCCCGTTGGCATCGCGACCCGGGTTGACGGTCATCCCAGCGAAGCGCAGTTGGTGTTGATGGAGCAGGTGCGGCAGGTGACGCAAACGTTGTCTGCGGTGTGATATATCGAAAATGAATCTCTTTTACCTGAACACTGACCGCTTAGTAAGTGCGGTGAGTAGCCAAAAGTCCATGCCAAATATCCGTTCAATGAGTTAAATCAATAGATTTGCGGGTGAACAGAGCGTCCCACTGCTTTATTTTGTTTAACTTCCGTAACCCTGTCTGTCCTTTAAACTGCATGGCTTGGGCCGGTCTGTCTTAGATATATCATTTTCGATATATTATTTTGTCTAAATTTCATTTCCCATGAAGCAGTGAGTTGCGTAACTTGGCTCATAGCCGAACGACGTTCCCTATAAAGGGATGGCTCGGCCAGTCGGATCTCGCAGTGGTCCGATACAAAGACCTAAAACCTGACAAAAACAAATAAAGGTAGCCCAACATGAAGATTAAATCAGCCTTGCTGTCGGCACTGGCCGGTGTCGCAATTATGTCGGGTGCTCAGGCCGAAGTTGATCCGTCTGACACCGTCTCTATTGTTGTTCCTTATGGTCCCGGGGGCGGGTTTGATCGCGCCGTCCGCGGATTTGCACCGTATTTCAGTGAAGCCCTGGGGGGTGCCAACGTTATCACCGCAAACATTCCCGGTGCCGGTGGGCAGCGTGGCTCAACCGAGGTCAGCCGAGCTGATCCGGATGGTCTGACTCTGGGTATTTTTAACCTGCCCGGGTTCGCTCTGCCTGCCATTCTGGGTGAAGAAGTCGGTTACGACCTGCGCGAATTGAGCTGGATCGGGCGTCTGGAGTCGGACGACTATGTGTTGATCGTTGCCGCCGATTCGGACATTCAAACGCTGAACGATCTGATCGCACTGGATGACCTGATCATTACCTCAACCGGTTATGGCTCGACGGTGCTGGCGGCCTTGCAAATTACCGCAAGTGAGCTTGGCCTGGCAGAGAAAGATCCGATCTACCTGTCTGGTTATGGTGGTACGACCGATGCGATTGTCGGCCTGATTCGTGGTGATGGCCAGGTAAGTATGGCCCCGGTATCGTCTGTAACTCCCTATCTGGAATCCGGTGATGTGCGTGCATTGGCCATGTCCGGAACCCAAAGTTTGTTTGAGGGTGTGCCCACGTTTGCCGAAGCAGGGTATCCGGGGTTAACACCGTTAAACTTGCAGCGTTCTATTGCCGGTCCTCCGGGAATTGATGATGCAACCCTCGAGCAATTGCGCTCCGCTTTCATGGATGTGGTTCAAAATGACGAGTATCTGGAATACGCCAAGAGCATTGGTATGAACATGTCCCCAATGAACGGTGCTGAAACAGCGGCTGATATATCCAGCAGCTTCGAGTTTTACGAGCGTTTCAGCACAAGCCTGGCAAACCCTAACTGATCAGCGGAAATCACTGTCATGCTAGACTCTTTTATGACGGCGACGCTGTATCTCGCCGACGGGGTTACCCTGATGTACCTGATGCTGGGGGTCCTGGTGGGCCTCCTGTTCGGCATCATCCCGGGCCTTGGCGGCGCTACCGCCATAGCACTGTTGTTACCCCTGACGTTCGGCATGGAGCCCGAACAGGCGATCACGCTGATGGGTGGCATCATGGGGTCAAGCGCCATTGGCGGCTCAGTCACGGCCATTTTGCTGAATGCGCCGGGTACGGCGCCCAACGCGGCCACCTGTTTCGATGGCTACCCGCTTACCCGCCAGGGTAAGGCGGGTCTTGCCATCGGCGCTGCAGCTACGGCGTCGTCAGTCGGTGGGATCATTGGTGTCGTGGTTCTGGTCGCTGTACTGCCCATGGCCAAATCTCTGGTGTTGCTGTTTGGCCCGCCAGCCTTCTTTATGTTGGCGGTGTTGGGCCTCGTCTCTCTGACCATCTCGAACAATAATATGCTGCGTGGTTTGATCGCTGCGGCGTTTGGTCTGTTCATTGGGTTCGTCGGTTACGATGACATGGGCGGTGCCCTGCGTTTTACCGCCGGGGTCGACTACCTTTGGGACGGTATCAAGCTTGTTCCCGCCCTGATCGGGTTGTTCGCCATCGCTGAAATGATGCGTCTGATGGTAGAGGGAGGCTCTATTTCAAAGGTTGATCGCAGCGAACTGGGCGACGTCAAGGGCGTCGGTGAAGGGTTCAGGGCGGTTTTCAAGCATCCGAAAACGGTGTTCAGCGGATCTTTTATTGGCACTCTGGTGGGTATTGTTCCGGGCGTAGGTGGAACAGTCGCTTCGTTTTTGTCCTATTCATTTGCAGTCCAATCAAGCCGCGACAGTTCGCAATTTGGCAAAGGGGATATTCGCGGTGTTATTGCTCCTGAAGCCGCTAATAATGCGAAAGATGGCGGCTCGCTGATTCCAACCCTGGCGTTTGGGATTCCCGGTAGCGCTGAAATGGCCCTGTTTCTTGGTGTATTGGTACTTCATGGCATGCAGCCCGGACCCTTGTTGTTGATTGAGCGTGAGTGGAGTCTGCTGGTGCTGATCATCGCCTTGTTGCTGGCCACCATAGCGTCGGCCTGCGTCATAGCGGTGGCCACAAAATACCTAATTAAAATTACCTTTATCGATTCGTCGATACTCATTCCCACGGTACTGGGTGTGGCTCTTGTCGGTGCCTATGCCCTCGAAGGATCGATGGGTGACGTCGTGATGGCGGCCATGTTTGGCGTTATTGGCTACGTCATGATTCGGCTCGATTATCCGCGCATTACGTTGGTCATTGCCATTGTGTTGGGTGGTATGATGGAGCGCAATTTTATCCAGTCGATGCTGATGTTCCGCAGTGACTGGACCGGGTTTTTCCGCGATACCACCAGCCTGGTGATTTTCATCATCATCGCCGTGGCGCTGGCATTGCCTGTGCTGGGTCGAATCAAGCGAGGAATGCGCAATGCGAACGCCTAGTACCCTGACTCGGCCAACGGTTCTGATATCCGTTGCCCTTCTCGCACTGGCCATTATCTTGTTGGTGCTTTCGCAGGAATTCGGTCGCTCCAGCGGCATGTTCCCTAGATTTATTGGCTGGGTGTTTGTCGCGCTGGCTGCGGCCGATGTTCTGGTTCAACTGGGGCGGTGGTATCAGCAATCACTGCCGGAAGCCACGGAAACCAGTACCACGGTTAAACAGTTGAAGGCCATGGGGTGGCTGTTCGGGTTGGTGGTGTTCCTGTTTGTGTTTGGTTTCTTAATCACCATTCCGCTGTATATTTTTGTCTTCCTTACCTGGCGTTCTGGTCACGACAGAGCGAAATCAGCGGCTATCTCCCTGGGTGCGCTGTTTTTTGTATGGATCATCTTTGTCTGGTTGTTGGATTATGAACTCTATGTGGGGCTGATACTGGAACGTTTCTTGTGAAATGTCTCGGTGTAAAACAATTCGTCTCTTGAAACAATAAAGGTCACAGTGACATGAGCAAACTTTCCCTGTCAGTCGCCATTGGTAATTACGACCGGATGAGACCCCTGGTCGATGGCGCAGTGCAAATAGACGGTGTTGATCCGGTATTCATGTTGCATGATCCGGAAGAAATTTTCTTTCGGGCATTTAGGCATGCGGATTTTGACATCACCGAATTGTCGATGAGCAGTTATACGGTGAAAACCGCGAATAATGATTGCCCCTACATTGCCGTTCCGGTCTTCCCTTCCCGGGCCTTTCGTCACACCTCCATCTACATTCGCACCGACAGAGGCATTAACACCCCGGCCGACCTGAAAGGAAAGCGGGTGGGTGTGCCCGAGTACCAACTGACGGCGAATGTTTGGGTGCGTATGATTCTGGAAGAAGACTACGGCGTTAAACCCAATGACATCACCTGGGTTCGGGGTGGGTACGAAGAGCCCGGTCGGGTCGAGAAAATCAATCTCAACCTGACAGAAGGCACTCAGGTCGTTAATGTCCCTGACGGAGAAACCATAAGCCACATGCTTGCCATGGGTGAGATTGATGCTGTCATTGGCCCCCGCGCACCGTCCTGCTTTACCGAGGGCAATCCGAACGTTGGCTATTTGTTTGCCGACCCCCAGGCCGAAGCGAAAGCCTGGTATCAGCGTACCGGTTTGTTCCCGATCATGCATACCCTGGGTATTCGAAAGGCGCTGGTGGAGCAGCATCCCTGGCTGTCATTTTCCGTGTTCAAGGCGTTTGAGAAATCGAAACAGGTAGCGATGCAGCATCTGACCGACACATCGGCAACCAAGGTTACACTGCCTTTTGTTGAAGACCAGTTGCGAGCGGCCCGGTTATTGATGGGGAATGATTTCTGGTCTTACGGATTCGAACAAAACCGGGAAACGCTGGCCCGGTTCCTAGCGCAACATCACAAAGAAGGCTTATCCAGTCGTCTGGTGTCACCGGAAGAATTGTTTCATCCGGCCAGTATGGAAAGCTTTAAGATATAGCCACGGTAATCTTTCTGTAATCCGGCCAATATCTGTCGAGGTTCAGTCTGTTGACTGGATCTCGATGGTTCCTTGTGTAACCATTCTGTCAGGCTTTATCCGGATAGACACCGAATGACACACCACGCCACGGATCATCAGTTCGACCTAAACCAATTCCTGCCCTATCGCCTCAACCGCGTGGCGGACCAGATCAGTGAACAACTGGCGCACCTGTATGAAACTTCCTATTCGCTGACCATCGCCCAGTGGCGGGTGCTCGCCTGGCTGAACCAGTGTGAAGTACTGACCGCCAAGCAGATTCGGGAGGCGACGCGTATGGACAAGGCCCGGGTATCCCGGGCGGTGCAGTCGTTGGTGGAGCGCGAACTGATCAGCCGTAGTCCGGACAGCCAGGACCAGCGGGCGCATCCTCTCCGACTTACGGCAACCGGCCAGGCATTGCTGGCCAAGTTGCTTCCAGAAGCAGAGGCCTGGGAGGCTGATTTGCTGACGGTTTTGTCGAACGATGAGCGGGCAGCACTGATAAACGCTATGGCGAAGCTGGAGCGAGCGTTTGCAAGCTCAACTCCACCGGCTCCGTGCGGTAACGACGGGATCGCCGAATTGAATCCGGCAAATGGAAGGTAACCAGACCCCTGACCAGCCAGATTGGTAACCTGGATCAGGGGCTCCCAAGCTGTTGGTTGGTGGGTTGAGCAAAAATATAGCCGTCAAAATCAGGGTCTTCGGTGTCAGACAGGTCAAACAGTGTTTGTTTTACATTTTCCAGATGCTGCCACATTGCGTCTCTAGCACCGTTAGCATTGCGTTTCTTTAGCTGGACCATTACCTGCCTGTGGTCCTCCAGCCATTGCCCGTGATAGGAAGAGTCTTTGATTCGCGAGTGGAGCTGTTGCCACATGGGGTTACCGTCACGCATATCCCATAACCGGGTTGCTGTATCCAGCAGCAATGCGTTTTGGGTGGATCTCGCGATCAGGAGGTGGAAGTTTCTGTCCGCTGCATTTGCCTTCTCGGCTGAATCAATTTCAGCGCCTTCGAGTTCCAGGGTTTCCAGTAATTCCTTGATATCGGTCTTGGTTATAGTAAGGGCGGCTTGGGCGGCGATGGCACTCTCCAGTACCTGCCGAGCTTGAAGCAATTCAAAGGGTCCGACATCGGATACTCTATTAACCGGTTCCGAAGTAAGGTTGTTACGCAAATAACTTCCTGAACCCTTTCTCACTTCTATCAGTTCTTCGATCTCCAGCATGATAAAGGCTTCTCTGACCAGCGTTCTGCTGACGCCAAACAGTTCAGCATACTCTCGTTCAGTCGGGAGCTTATCGCCAATTGCCAGGGATGATTTCGCCAGCTCCCGTCTGATCTTATTGCCAATGTCTCTGTACAGTCGTTCTGCCATGTGATGCTTCTTGATGAGTAGCTGAAAGTGGTATGCCATTCTCCTGTAAAACACTTTAAATGTCGACGAGTAATACCCTTTTTGCAATTAAAGGGTTATTTGGTATGTCAATTGTTGAAAAAACACTTGATTTCATCATTTCATCCCGCTAAGTTTGGCTGATCAGTACATTTGGTATGCCAAAAACAATAAAGGTAGCTTTGAATGATAATTCGATCAGCCAAAGTAATAGTGACTTGCCCGGGGCGTAATTTCGTCACCCTGAAGCTGGAGACCGATGAAGGGATTAGCGGTATCGGTGACGCTACTTTAAACGGTCGGGAAATGTCAGTGGTTGCTTATCTGGAAGAGTATATCCTACCTGCTCTTATTGGTAAGGATCCGCAAAGAATAGAAGACATTTGGCAATACTTGTACCGCGGGGCCTATTGGCGCCGGGGGCCGGTAACAATGACGGCGATAGCCGCTGTGGATGTCGCCTTGTGGGACATTAAAGCAAAAGTCGCTGGTATGCCTCTCTATCAACTGCTTGGCGGTAAGAGTCGAGAGAAGGTCATGGTGTACAGCCATGCTACAGGGCTGGACATTGACTCTTGTCTGAATGAAGTTCGCAAGAAAGTCGAATTGGGCTATAAGGCGGTTCGTGTTCAGTGTGGTATACCAGGTCTGGCTGCTACCTATGGCGTCGCCAAAGTGCCGGGTCAGCCTTACGAACCTGCTGACTCAAGGTTGCCTGCTGAACATGTGTGGTCTACCGAGAAGTACCTGAATCATGTGCCTTCATTGTTTGCCGCCGTAAGAAAAGAGTTTGGTGACGATCTGCTTCTATTGCATGACGTACATCATCGACTCACCCCTATTCAGGCGGCGCGACTGGGCAAAGAAATTGAGCCCTATCATTTGTTTTGGCTGGAAGATTGCGTTCCAGCAGAAAACCAGGCTTCTTTTGAACTGATTCGTCGTCACACTACGACACCATTGGCCGTCGGCGAAGTCTTCAATAGCCTTCACGACTGCCACGAGCTAATTCAGAAACAGCTTATTGACTACATTAGAGCGCCTCTTTCCCATGCGGGAGGCATCACTAATGTCCGGCGTATTGCCGACTTTGCAGCTATTTTCCATGTGAAAACCGGTTTTCATGGCGCGACCGATCTGTCTCCCGTCTGTATGGGGGCGGCTCTGCATTTTGATTCCTGGATACCGAATTTTGGTATTCAGGAGCACATGCCTCATAGCGAGGAAACAGACCGGGTATTTCCGCACGCCTACAAATTTTCAGGCGGCTTCTTCACCCCCGGGGAAGTTCCGGGTCATGGTGTCGACATCAATGAAGAGCTTGCCGCCAAGTACCCTTACAACCCCGCTCAGCTTCCAGTCAATCGACTGGAAGATGGCACATTGTGGAATTGGTAAGTAATGATGAAAGCATTTCAAGTTTCAAATATCAACGACTACGCCTTGATCGATGTAGACAGACCTGAGGTGGGACCTGGTGAAGTACTGATCAGGACATCATTTGCCGGTATTTGCGGTTCCGACTTGCACATAATTCATGGAAAAAACCCCTTTGTGCAATTTCCCCGAATTACGGGTCACGAGTTTTCAGGTGTTGTCGCCGCTGTAGGTGCGGGCGTAAGTCATGTACGCCAAGGTGATCAGGTCTGCGTTGATCCGGTTATCAGCTGTGGCAACTGCTATGCCTGCCGGGCTGGGCGCTACAATGTCTGTAGTAAACTTGCCGTTTTTGGCGTTCATCGAAATGGTGGATTCAGTGAGTATACCAGTGCTCCTGCCACGAATGTAGTGGCGTTACCGGAAGCCGTTAGCCTTGAACAAGCCGCCCTCGTAGAGCCTTATTCTATTGCAACGAATGTTCTATCCCGTATGGAGCCATTGCCCGGTGATGCATTGTTGGTTTATGGCGCGGGGGTCATCGGCTTGACGATCGTCCAGGTCGCTAAGGCTATGGGTATTGAGCGAATAGTGGTAGTGGATATTGTCAAAGAACGGCTGGAAGTCGCGGCAATTCTTGGTGCGACAGATATTATCAACAGCCGCGTAACCAATGTCGAGGACTGGGTCGCCAGTCACTTTAAGGGCTGCGGTATACCTCTTATCGCCGATGCAGCCTGCAT
Organism: Saccharospirillum sp.; assembly: GCF_040881935.1. Taxonomy (NCBI): domain Bacteria; kingdom Pseudomonadati; phylum Pseudomonadota; class Gammaproteobacteria; order Oceanospirillales; family Saccharospirillaceae; genus Saccharospirillum; species Saccharospirillum sp. The sequence goes on from NZ_JBBECH010000084.1 coordinate 13,309, forward strand.
TCCATCACTGTTCCCGGAGATGCTACGAATAGCCTGCCCGGCTGGTCGCATTGGCTTGCTTGGCTTTAGTTCGGAACCAAGCGCATTAGCACAAATTGAAGTCATCAAAAAAGAGTTAACCATTGTTGGCTCCCGACTCAATAACCGACGGTTTCCTCAAGTCCTCGAGATGATTTCCTCTGGCCGATTGGATCCGCTTGCGCTGATAAGTCACAGAATAGCGTTAGGTGATATCGGCGAAGGAATTCAACTAATGGAGAACCACCCCGAACTTACCCGAAAAATTGTGGTGGACATGGGTAAGTAGTCAATAAAAACAAAATGCAATTGAAAAATGAGGATGGAACTAACCATGATCAAATCTATATGTAAAATGGCTGTTTTTTCAACATTGCTGGTCGCTGGGGTCTCCCAGGCCGAAGAAGTTACATTGAAATTCGGATATCCGGTTAATGAAGAGAACATTTGGCACAAAGCCGCAATGGAATTCAAACGTGTAGCGGAAAGTCAGTCTGATGGCCGTATTGAAGTGAAGCTATACCCCAGCGAACAGTTAGGGAAAGAGATGGAGGTGATCAACAGTATACAGCTTGGTACGGCTGATATGACCATAACAGGTGAGTCTCTTCAGAACTGGGCGCCTAAAGCCGCGCTGTTGGCTGTTCCGTATGCATTTACCAGTTCAGAGCAGTTACAGGCAGCTGTAAATGGTGAAGTAGGCATGGAGATTAGTGAACAAATAGTAGAGCGGACGGGTCTTCAGCCTATTGCATGGTTTGAGCGTGGTCCTCGCCATCTGACGTCTAACCGGCCAATCATGTCCCCCGACGACTTGAACGGACTGAAATTAAGGGTCCCCAATGTTCCTTTGTTTGTGAAGCTATGGGAGGCTTTGGGAGCTAAGCCTATTCCAATGGCTTTCAGTGAGGTATTTACATCGTTACAACAAGGTACGATTGACGGGCAGGAAAACCCACTTAGCCTAATCAATAGCGCCAGTTTTTATGAAGTACAGGAATACGTTAATTTAACGGGTCATGTACGTAGCTGGATTTACGTAGTCATAGGGCAGGAGCAGCTTAACAGCATGCCAGCGGACTTGCGCAGCATTGTACTGGATGCGGCTCAGCAAATGCAGGAATATGAGCACAGTATGTTTGCCTCCGATGAAGCTCAGTTGCGCGCGACGCTCGAGGAGCGTGGAATGACCTTTGTAAATCCCGATCTCGAAGCATTCAGATCCGCAGCGCAAAGAGCAGTGCAGGAAGCACTTACGGCCGAACAGCTAGAACTCTTTGAGAAGATCTGATACACCTGTAAAAGATGCCTGCTTACACTCTTCGAGTGGAAGTAGGCCACAACAGAGAAGACTGCAATGGCCGGCTCACAGACAGAAAAATATCCAGGTAGCCATGTTGGCAGGGTTGGGTATTATATTCAGATGTTGGTAAAACTTCTTGACGGGATTTTTGCAGTTTTGGCTGTTTCCGCGTTACTGGCAATAGCCGTGGTTGTGATTATACAGATAGTTTCCCGATTTCTGCTACCAACCTCTCCTATATGGACAGAAGAGCTATCTCGCTATCTGTTTATCTATCTTATTGTTATGAGCTCTGGTTTGATCGTCAGAAAAAACCTCCATGTGCGTCTGGAGCTATTTCAATCCGCGTTAAGTCCGTTTTGGGGAAAGGTCTACGACATATTCTGCCACTTGATGGTGGGTGGTTTTGCACTTTACATACTGCCTTATTCCATCAAATACGCCCAAATAGGACGCTGGCAAACCTCGCCAGCCTTGGAAGTTCCTATGTATTGGTCATTTTTGTCCGTTTGTTTTTTCTTCGCTTTGACTGCCTTTTATAGTTTTGTCTGTATTGTATTGCTGTTTCTCGAACGCGATGACCAGGGAGTGCTGCGATAATGGAAATATTCTTGCTGTTCGGCACTTTTTTCTTATTGCTGTTTATAGGTGTTCCGATAGTATTTTGTTTGGGTATTGCATCTCTAACCTATCTGTCGATGGCGGGGATTTCATTTACGATAGTACCTCAGCGACTCTATGCTGGTATGGACTCATTTGTACTGCTTTGCATACCGGGATTCATCCTCGCCGGAAACCTTATGAATTCCGGAAAAATAACTGACTATATAATCCGTTTTAGTAATGCTCTCTTGGGGCATATTCGAGGCGGGCTCGGCCTGGCAAATGTTGGCGGCTCAATGATATTCGGGGGTATTTCCGGGACTGCGGTGGCCGATACTGCAAGTATTGGTGCAGTGATGATTCCAGGTATGGCCCGGAGTGGTTATGACAAGTCGTTTGCTGCAGCGGTCACCGCTGCTTCCTCCACTATTGGTCCAATAATACCTCCGAGTGTACCCATGATCATTGCCGGGTCGCTAAGTGGTATCTCCGTCGGAAAGATGTTCCTGGCTGGGGTGGTTCCGGGGTTCTTGCTTGGATTAGGAATGATGGTAACGGCTTATGTCATTTCCGTAAAACGTCAATACCCAAGAGAAAAGCGTGCTACATTGAAAGAGATATTCATTGTTGGTCGAGGTGCTATTTGGGCACTTCTTATGACTTTTATTATCCTGTATGGAATTATAGGCGGGCTTTTCACGCCAACAGAAGCCTCTATTGTGGCGAGCTTATATGCGTTTGCAGTGGGAATGTTTGTATACAAAGGTATCACTTGGAGTAACTTGCCAAAGTTGCTGCTGGATACGGTTTTGAGTTCTGCCAGCCTTTTGCTGCTAGTCGGTATGGCAAATCTGTTCGGCTGGATTTTGACAAGTGAGAAAATCCCGCAGATGTTGGCTGAAGCGATATTTGCTGTTAGTGAAAATCCTTTCATAGTAATTCTTGTTGTCAATATCGTATTGCTCATTGTTGGTGGTTTCATGGAAACCATCGCAGCACTCATAATCCTTTTTCCAACATTGTTAAAAGTGGCCGAAGGCATTGGCATGGATCCCGTTCAGTTTGGGGTTATGGCGGTACTGAATCTTATTATTGGATTAACAACACCGCCTGTGGGGGTTTGTCTGTTTGTAGCCTCTGGTATCAGTGGGCTGTCAATGACGGCTATTGTTCGGGCAATTTGGCCTTTCCTTATATGCAATATTTTAGTGCTTCTCCTGGTTTCATACATCCCTGCAATATCTTTGTGGCTGCCGTCACTTCTAGGTTGATTTTACGATTATGAAAGTAACTTACATTGAAAGTAATATCGACAGTCGAGACCATGATATCGGTATCGTGCATATCGGTCTTGGTGCTTTTCATCGCGCACATCAAGCCGTCTATTTAGAAAAAACGCTTAAAGAACATGACGGAGATTGGATGATATTCGCCGCCAATATCCGCTCCAATAGCCAGTTGGTGCAGCAATTGGAGCAAGCGAGCCATCGTTACCATGTTGTGGAGTATTCCGATTCAACGGATGCTACGGTACGTGAAATAAGAGCCATTAAGTCGTCTATTTATTGTGGCGATGACGTTGAACGAGCCAGGCTCGTTGCTCAGATGGCAGAGCCATCTACCAGAATTATTACGCTAACGGTGACCGAGAAGGGTTACTATCTTTCTCCGTCGACGGGAAACTTGCTTCTGGAGCACGCAGATATTCAGCATGACTTGCTTTATCCCGGGCGCCCCAAGAGTGCACTGGGGTTAATCCTTGCCGCTTTGAAGCGGCGCCGATCTGATGGTACCAAACCCTTTACGGTGCTGTCCTGTGACAACATGCCTCACAATGGAAATCGTACCAAACGGGCTGTTATAAGCCTTGCTGAAGCAAACGACCCGGATATGGCGATGTGGATAAAGGAGCATGTTTCTTTTCCCAACTCGATGGTGGATCGCATTGTCCCGGCAGCCACCGGCGATGATCTGGAGTCTATTTATGTTGACACGGGTATAGACGATCCGTCTGTCGTTAAGTGTGAAGCATTCAGTGAATGGGTCGTTGAAGATGACTTCCCCGCTGGTCGCCCTCAATTGGAGTCTTCAGGCGTCTTGATGGTACAGGATGTCTCTCTCTACGAGAGTAGAAAGCTAAGAATGCTAAACGGTAGCCATTCATTGCTCGCCTACCTGGGACTGCATGCGGGGCATAAAACGGTGGCGCAAGCAATGCGAGACCCGGATATCCCCAAGTTCCTTCAACGTTATATGCTAGAAGAAGTCGCTCCAACACTGCCTGACTTTTCGAAGCTGGAGCTTCAAAAGTACTGCAAGAGATTACTGGTTCGGTTTGAGAACAGCAGTCTACAGCACCAACTAAAACAAATAGCGATGGACGGTAGTCAGAAATTGCCACAGCGCTGGTTGGAGGGACTAGTGGAGTTGCAGTCAATCTCACGTAAAGCGCCTGCGATTGAGCTTGGAATCGCCGGGTGGATCAGCTTTATTTCCCGTGCACAGGCCAACCATGAAATCATTGATGACCCTTTGGGGAGCTCTCTCGCAGAGTTAGTTCGGAGCAACAGTGCCAGCTCAGCTGACTTAGTGGCCGCCTGTCTGGACCTCAAGGAGATTTTTCCTAAATCGTTAAGTGTGCAAACTGACTTTGTTGATCGACTGATTACGCTGGTAGATTGCTTGCGATCAGGTACGCCAGTGCAACAAATGATGAACGAATACCCCGGAAACCTCGTTAGCTAAGAGAGGCTCTATATGGAACATACATGGCGTTGGTTTGGTACAGGTAGAGATTCCATTAGCTTGCAAGATATTCGTCAGGCAGGAGCAACCGGTATAGTCACTGCGTTGCATGACATTCCAAATGGAGAGGTTTGGCCTGTTGAACAGATAGAGAGAGTCAGATGTGAGATAGAAGCGGCCGGTCTGCATTGGTCAGTAGTGGAAAGTATACCTGTTCATGAGGATATTAAGCGGCGAGCGGGAGACTACCTGAGATACATCGATAATTATTCCCAGAGTATTCGTAACCTGGCCAGTTGCGGTGTTAAAACGGTTTGCTACAACTTCATGCCTGTACTCGACTGGACGCGGACCGATTTGACGTACACCTTGCCGGACGGTTCAAGAGCCTTGCGTTTTGACCAAACAGCATTTTCGGCGTTTGATCTCTTTATTCTCAAGCGATCTAACAGTGAGCGCAGTTATAGCGAGGCTGAAATTCAATCTGCGAAAGAATATTTTACCAATCTTACGGAAGCACAGAAGAGTGTTCTTGTCGGGACCATTCTGGCCGGGCTTCCAGGGGCTGAAGAAAGCTATAGCCTGGAGGACTTTCGAGCAGCCTTAGCAGGCTATGACGGGATTGACAAGGCGGTTCTACGCGAAAATTTCGCATTCTTCCTGGACCATATTGTGCCTGTGGCTGAAGCCTGTGGGGTTAGTCTGGCCGTGCATCCGGACGACCCTCCTCGTCCTATTCTCGGCTTGCCGCGAATTGTTTCAACAAAGCAGGATGTCGAGTGGCTGCTCAATCGGGTTCCGTCGCCTGCCAATGGTATAACATTTTGCACAGGCTCATACGGGGTGCGTGAGGACAACGACCTATGCGACATGGCGACAGCGTTTGCTGATCGTATCTACTTTACCCATTTGCGCTCTACTCAGCGCGAGGAAACTTGGGGTAGCTTCCATGAGGCGGCTCACCTAGAAGGCAATACAAACATATCCGACGTGATTCTGGTACTTCTGAAGGAGGAGCGGCGGCGTAAAGTGCAAGGCATAGGTAGGCAGATTCCTTTGCGTCCGGACCATGGTCATCAAATCATGGATGATCTTCGCCGGACATCCAATCCGGGCTATTCTGCCCTGGGGCGTATGAAAGGTCTTGCTGAAATACGCGGTGTGGAATTCGCTCTGACCAAATATGTCCTTAAAGAGGAATTGAGCCCATGAGTGAGTATTCTATTGCCTGCATCGGTGAATGCATGCTGGAATTAACGCCAAGCGATAGCGAGACAACGCTGCGTAAGGGGTTCGCGGGCGACACTTTCAATACTGCTCACTATTTGAAGCGTATTTTGGGGCAAGAGGCAGCAGTCAGTTATGTCAGCGCTGTTGGGGACGATCCAATAAGCCTCGAATTGATCGCCAGGTTACAGTTGTCAGGATTGGATACGCAGTGGATTCGTCGTCTGAGCGGGAAAACGATAGGGTTGTATCTGGTGGACAATGACAAAGATGGCGAGCGACATTTTACCTATTGGCGCTCCGACTCCGCTGCCAGGTTGATGTTTCAGGGGCCTGAAGGACAGGGCTTGCTTGATCAACTGAACAGCTGTGATGTTGTCTATTTGTCAGGAATCAGTTTAGCGATTCTGACGGCTCAAGACAGCGTTAGGCTAATAGAAGCTCTGCTCAGCTATGATGGCCTGGTGGTCTTTGATCCTAATTACCGGCCGAGTCTTTGGGCATCCGCGGAAGAGGCGTCGTTGGTGTTGCGAGATCTCGTTAAGACACGAGCGATCGTGATGACAACGCTGGAGGATGAAAAGGCCCTGCATAACCTGACAACAGCAGAAGAGGTCGCATCATTCTGGCTGGAACAAGGAGCCAGGGATGTCGTTGTGAAAATGGGTTCCCTGGGGTGCTATATAGCTTCCTTGAAAACGATTGTGCCCGCGTTACCGGGCATTGAACCCATTGACACCACGGGTGCAGGGGATTCTTTTAATGGGACCTATTTGGCTGGTATCATCCTTCAGCTTCCTCCCTATGACGCTGCACGGGAGGCACACATGTTGGCGGCTGATGTGATTCGTCACCGGGGTGCCATCATTGAATAGGTCCAGTGCAGTCTTTAAAGCAGTGTAGATAGACCCGTTGCATTGTAGCCTCTTGCAACCAGACATGGCCGGATGTGGATTAACCCTTTTCTGGGTATGGTTGGTTCCAGGGTCATTAAATGAATTCCTTCAGGCTCACAATTGAGGCTTCCCAGGGAGCCAGCGTCAGTTTTGGTTTGAGCAGCTGTTGTGTGCTGCCGCTGTGGATCAAGTACCTGGCTGTCGCGTGAGCCAGGCTGGAGCCTAGATCAACTATTGCCAGGTCGGATGAGATGTTTGCGATTACGAGCAGTGTTCGGTGTCGCCTTCGCGCAGATAGGCAAACACCTGAGGGTGTTCAGGCAGTATCAGTTTGAAGCGCCCCTCTATCAGGGTGAGGTTGGTTTTACGCAACTGGATCAGCCGCTGGTAGTGATAAAAGACGGAGACCGGGTCTTCCAGGCTGGCTTCGACGTTTATCTCGGGGTAATTCGGGTTCACTTTCAGCCAGGGTTTGGCGGAGCTGAAACCGGCGTTGTCGCTGGCATCCCACTGCATGGGTGTGGGTGTGCGTGCGTTGTCGCGGCTATTCCTGTGAATGGCGGCCATCAGCGCATCGGGCGCATCACCCTGCTCCAACCGTTCCGCAAAGAGATTGCGGGTTTCGATGTCCTGATAGTCTTCTATCACCTTGAACGCCACGTTGGTCATGCCGATTCCCTCACCCTGATAAACGTAGGGTGTGCCCTGCATGCCATGCAGCACGGTGGCCAGGGCCTTGGCCGAAGTCTCACGATACTCGCCGTCATTGCCGTATTTGGATACCGCTCTGGGCAGGTCGTGGTTGTTCCAGAACAGCGAATTCCACTCCTAGCCTTCCAATTCTGTCTGCCATTTGGCGAATACCTGCTTCAGCGCGACCAGGTCGAACTCGCGCGGGCGCCATTTGCCATGCACCGGGTCAAACGTCAGTTCGATGTGTTCAAACTGGAACACCATCGACAGCTCTTCCCGTTCAGGGGCTGAATACAACCGGGCGGTTTGCGGTGTGACGCTCCAGGGCTCGCCCACGGTGAGGGCGTCCCGGTCTTTCAGTGTGGCTTGGTGCATGGCCTGCAAGTGACTGTGCAGGGTAGGACCGTTGGCGAGCACCTTGTTGTCGACGTCTTTGCCGATCAGGTCGATTACGTCCATACGGAAACCGGCGATGCCACGGTCTAGCCAGCGGTTCATCATTGCATGTACAGCCTCGGGAACGGCTGGGTTATCCCAGTTCAGATTTGGTTGTTTGGTTGAGAACTGGTGAAAACAGTAGTCATTGGTGGCCTGGTTGTAGGTCCAGGCCGGCCCGCCAAAGTAGCTGCGGATGTCGTTTGGCAGTGAGCCGTCGGGCCGAGCATCCCGCCAGATGTAGAAATCACGGTAGGGGCTGTTTTTGGACGAGCAGGCCGACTTGAACCAGGGGTGTTCATCTGAACTGTGGTTCACGACCAAATCCATTATGATTTTGATATCGCGCACCCGGGCTTCGGCAATCAGCCGGCTCATATCGGCCAGGTTGCCGAATTCCGGCGCTATGTCGTCGTAGTCCGAGATGTCGTAGCCGTTGTCGTCCATCGGTGATTTGAAGACCGGCGACCGCCAGATGACATCGATGCCGAGCAGTGCCAGGTAGTCCAGCTTGCTGATGATGCCGTTCAAATCACCCATGCCATCGCCGTTACTGTCCATAAAGCTGCGAGGGTATATCTGATAGACAACAGACGTTTTCCACCAGGGGTGTGTGTAGCGCGTCAACTATCTTGGCCGGACCGGACAAGTTAATTGTCGCTCTATAGGTGTGGCATTAAGGGCCTCCTGTTCACGGTTGATAAATGTGAGCCTAGCCTAGACGTTAGAACGGCGTAAGAGTAATGGTTTTAAAGGAAGGCGGGTTGAATCGGGATGGGTTTGAGTGGTTTTCAGGCCAGGTCAGGCCGGTAGCAGCGTGACCTGGCTCAGCGTTATGCGGCGCAACACTGATCAGTGATCGTGTTTGTGGTGATCCTGTTCAATGGCGGCGCCGACGCTGCCGGCTGGCTTTTGGAGATCAGAAGGTTTGTTGCCGACTTTGGCTGCCTTGGGTTTTTTCTTTTCCTTGTGGCCTTTGTTCTTTTCTTTGCTCATGATCCTGGCTCCGTTAATCTTTCATTGGAGAGCCTCATTGCTGCGTTCTCCAGATATAGTTTTAGCTGAAAAATCTCTACTGTCAAAGGCGACGGCCGAGTTATTTTTAAACGTGTTAACAGATGTTCGAGGTTTTATGGATGTCATCGTTATTGGCGCCGGTGTGGTCGGCCTGGCCATCGCCCGGCGCTTTGCCCTGGCGGGTCAGTCGGTACTGGTGCTCGAACAGCACCCAACCCCCGGTCAGGAAACCAGTTCACGCAATTCTGAAGTCTTGCACGCCGGTATTTATTATCGCCCCGGGTCGCTGAAGGCCCGCCTCTGTATACAAGGCTATGAACAGCTGGTGGCCTATTGCCAGGACAGGCACCTGCCGTTTCAATTGCCAGGCAAATTGATTCTGGCGACCGATGAAGCGGGTGAAATCACCCTGACAGGGTTACAGGCCAATGCCGCTGCCAATGGCGTATCGCTGACCACGCTGACGCAAGACCAGGTCGCCGAACGTGAACCGGCGGTGTCGTGCCGCAGTGCACTCTGGTCACCGAAAACCGGCATTATCGATTCTCATGCATTAATGATGGCCTTTCAGGCTGACATCGAATCGCGCGAGGGCGATGTGGTTTGTCATCACCGGGTTGAACACTTGGAGCGCAAAGGTGAACGCTGGCAAGTATCCGTTATCGACAGCGACGGTGAACGCTCGGTGATCGACGCCGACCGGGTGATTAATGCAGCTGGGTTGGGCGCACTGCCGGTTGCCAGATCCGTCTCTCCGGAGATTCCCGAATTGCCGGAAGCGGCCTACGCCAAAGGCTGCTATTTCGGATACAGCGGTCGTTTGCCGGTTTCACACCTGCTGTACCCGACTCCGGAAACCGGCGGCCTCGGTATTCATCTGACGCTCGACCTGAACGGTCAACCCCGCTTCGGGCCCGACGTAACCTTCCTCGACAGTGACATAGCGGATTACCAAGTCGACCCCGACCGGGCAGATCGCTTTGCCCGCGCGGTACAAACCTATCTGCCCGGCCTGGATGCCAGCAAACTGGTGCCTGCTTACGCCGGGGTGCGGCCCAAGGTGAAAACCGGCAACGGCATCGCCGATGATTTTATGTTGCAAACCTATGACGCGGCGGAACACCAGGGGCTGGTCAATCTGTTTGGTATCGAGTCGCCGGGGTTGACGGCCAGTATGGCCATTGCCGATGTCGTGTACGAATTACTCTGAGCGTACCTGCAACGCTCTGTGCAGAGTCGGGCGCTGGTAATTGCAACGGTATTCGTTAGTCTACGGGTCTTTTTAATTAAGTCGTTAAGCGAATGTTATATGACCTTTGAAACCGTGCTGACTCTGTTGCCCTGGCTCAGTCTGATTTTTCTGGCATCGGGCATGGTAAAGGGGGTGTCTGGGTTTGGCATGCCATTCATTGCCATACCCGCCTCGACCATTCTGTTCAACGTGCCGATAACCCAGGCCATGGGTTGGGTGCTTGCATCGGGTTTTGCCACCAACATCGTGCAGCTCGCGCAGGCGCGCCTGCATTGGCGGGTGTTGCGCAAAATCTGGTTGATGGTCGTGGTGTTGCTGGTCACCATGGCCTTCTCGGTGCAGCTTCTTTCCGTGATGGGCACACACTGGCTGTCCATTTCACTGGGCGGCGTAATGGTGTTGTCTATTGCAGCCCAACTGGCCCGGCCTTTAAAGGTATCTGCTGATAAGAAAACACGCTACTACGTCATCAGTGGTTTTTTCAGCGGGCTTTTTGGCGGACTGACGTCGTTTTTCGGGTTTCCGTCGTTGCAGGTGCTCCTTGCCTCGGGCTTGAAAAAGCTGGAGTTTATTTTTGCGACCAGCTTTGTGCTGTTTACCGGAACCGTTGTTCTGGCCATCGGTCTCGGTACTCAAGGGCTGGTGACACCCTATGACGGCCTGATGTCGGTGTTGCTGTTCATCCCGGCGGTCGCCGGTATGCTGATTGGCCAGCGCTTGCGTGACCGCATGTCGCCGGTGGTCTTCGCTCGGGTGGTCTTGGTGGTATTGCTGGCCACGGGGGCCAGCATGTTCTTGCGCGGTTTGTACGGTCTGCTTGTTGCCTGAGCCGTGAGAATGATTTTCTTAATCTAGCGGTTATTCATATCGACATCATTGGGCTGACGGAACTTTTACCTGACAGTCTGTGCTGTGACCCTGTTACTAAGTCATCGTCTGGATTGCTGTGTCTGCTATACTCGCCGCCAACAACCCCGCCCGACTGATCAATAAGGTATTCACCCAGTGTTTGATGAACTAGACATCGCCCCCCCGCTATCTGCTGCATTAACCAAGCACGGCATTCTCGAAGCCACCGATGTGCAGGAAGCCGTTATTCCGCGCATTCTGGATGGAAAAGACCTGATGGTCAGTGCCCAGACCGGCAGCGGTAAAACGGTGGCCTTCGTGTTGCCCATGGTGTCGATGTTTAATCGCCGATCTTCGCCCAACACCGGTATTCGAGCGCTGATACTGGCCCCTACCCGTGAACTGGCGCGGCAAATCCAGCAGGTATGCCGGCAGTTGGGCGGTGCGGTCAATGTAACCAGCCTGAGCATCACCGGTGGCGCTTCCTTTCAGGAGCAAGCCGCCGAATTGCGCAAAACACCGGATATCCTGATCGCCACACCGGGCCGGTTAAAAGAACATCTGGAACGGCGCAGTCTGGAGCTGTCGGACATCGAATACCTGATTTTCGACGAAGCCGACCGCATGCTCGACATGGGCTTCCGGGATGATGTGATTGCCATCACCGAACACTGCTCGCCAACGCGCCAGACGCTGCTGTTTTCAGCCACGCTGGAGCACGGCGGTGTGCTGGCCATGGCCAAAAAGCTGCTGCACGAGCCGGAAACCATATCGCTGCATGCTTCGCGTTCGGTGCCGGAGAACATTCGCCAGCAATACATCCTGGCGCACGACGACACCTTCAAGGAAAAACTGATTCACGCTCTGCTGGATGAAGCCCCAAACCAGCAGGTCATCATCTTTACCAATACCATCGTCAAGGCCGAGCGGCTGCATTCACTGTTGCTCAGCGGTACCCGCCGTTGCGGCCTGTTGCACGGCAACCTGACACAGGAAGAACGCAACGCCGTAGTCAGTGGCATGCGCAGTGGCAAATACAAAGTGCTGGTGACAACAGATGTCGCTGCGCGTGGGCTGGACTTGCCCAGCGTCGAGCTGGTGGTGAATTTCGATCTGGCCCGAAAAGGCGACGAATACCTGCATCGGGTTGGCCGTACCGGGCGTGCTGGTCAACCGGGTAGGGCGGTTAGCCTCGTCGGCCCGAATGAATGGGACCTGATGGCCCGCATCCACAAATACCTTGGCGCCGGCTTTGGCAAGACCACCCTACCGGGCCTGACCAGCACCTACCAGGGCCCGGCCAAGGTGAGGGCGTCTGGCAAGGCCTATGGCAAAAAGAAACCGAAAAAGCTGAAGGGCAAAGACAAGGCCAAGGCTAAAAAGCCTGCCAAATCAGGCCCGCGCCCGAGTCGGCCGAGCGGCCCGACCGAAGACCGCGACGGCGGCTACAAGCCGATGAAACGCAAAAAGCCCGCGGCTGAGTAAAGCGCGGGCTTTTTGATGGCCCCGCTGCCGGCGGGGCTGATAAAAACTATGTGTTTCTTAACGCCAGATCGGCTTGATGATCTCACGCACGACCTGATCGCGGGTCAGACCCAGATCACGCAGACGATAATCCGGCAGGCTGGCCAGATCCTGACGCGTCTTGTAGCGCATACCGATGCGCTTGAACTGCGCCAGCAAACGCTTGGCAAAGGGAGCGGGTGAGCTGATTTCACAGCAGGCCAATGGGGTGTTGAGCGTATATTGAGTCATGATTCGCCTCCTGTTCAGGCAGTGGGATGATGATTGCATTGTCTGTCTTTTTCGGATAAGCCACAATTGATATAAATTGCGTTTCGAGTAAGCTGGGCTTAACTGAAGCCTGTCGGAACGTCGATATGTCAGATGCCCAACTCGCCCGCTTGCCTCCGCTTAATACACTGCGCTGTTTCGTTCTGGCCGCGGAACACCTGAGCTTTAAAATTGCCGCCGAAACCCTGTTCGTCACCCAAGCGGCCGTAAGCCACCAGATTCGCAGCCTCGAGGAACACCTCGGCGTTAAGCTGTTCGAGCGACGCAATCGGGAAGTCCGGTTAACGCCGGAGGGCCATGCCCTGTTGCCCTATGTGAAAGAAGCCTTTTCCAGCCTGAGTACCGGCTTTTCACGCCTGCGCGCCGACCTCAACCCGGACCGGCTGAAAGTCTCGGTGATTCCCTCCTTCGCCTCAGCCTGGTTGGCCCCGCGCCTGGGCAGTTTCCGCCAGCGGCAACCGGAATACCGGGTCGTGTTGAACCCCACGCACAAGGTCGACACCTTCGATGGCGAAACCGACGTTGCCCTGCGGTTCGGCAGCGGTCGCTACCCGGGGCTGGTATCGGAATGGCTGATGCACGACACCCTGATGGCGGTCTGCGTACCCGACATGCTACCCCCGGAAGGAGCAACGCTGGATTGGTTGCGCACGGTCGATCTGGTGGAAGATCTCGATTACGAGCCGGAACCCTGGGGCCGCTGGATCCGGCAACAGGAACACCCCTGGGAAGGGTTTAACGTGGCCATGACCATTGAAGATTCCCGAATGCTGATCGACATCACCCTGGCCGGTGGTTTCGTCGGTCTGGCACGCAAGTCACTGGTGCAGAGTCATATCGTCAGTGGGCGCCTGGTCAAGGTATTCCCATTCGAGCTACCCATGGCATTCTCCTACTACCTCGTCGCCCCGGAGCGCTACCTGAAGCGCCCCAAAGTAGCCGCCTTCCGCAAATGGCTGATCCACGAAATGCAAACCACCTTCCTCCCGGAAATGTGGGACTTCCATGGGACCTGAGGGTTGGTAGCCAGGGGTTCGTGCCAGATGCCGGGTAGGCCTCTCCGGGGTCGGCGTAAACCCGTCCATGGGGCCTAGACTTCGGCATCCATGCTTCAGACTTCCCCGGAGAGGCCTACCCGGCACCTGGCACTCGGTTTGGCTGCCACTTTCATAAGACAGGAATGCTTGTTTTTGAGGTGGCGTTATAGCGAGTGCCAGTGACTGGGTAGACCTGTGTGGGGAAGTCCGCAACATGGATGTTGCGGCCTAGGCTCCATGGATGGATTCACGCCGACCCCACACAGGTCTACCCAGTTGCTGGAACGGACTCGTGGCAACCAACCAAAAACAACGGGCCTGTCAGGCCACGCAGCGGCCGATCCCCTGAAGTAACCTCAGAAACGATTGGACCGCTGCTACCTGGGCGGTTTCCTGCATGGTGTGGTAGCCGGTGGTGGGGATTTGCAGGGTGGTGCCGTGTACCAGGCCGTTGGAGGCGGCGGTGATACGGCCGAGTTCTGTGCTGCCGAGGGACTGGGGTTTCTGGCCGCTGGCCTCCAGCTCCGCATTGCGTTGGGCGATGTAGTCGTCTTTGAAGCTGTAGCGGATACCCTCGCTGTTGCACAGAGCCTCCAGGCTTTCGGTGGTGTCGCGGTTGAACTCGGCGTTGGCGTCGCGGTGGCGCAGCACCACATCCTGAATGTCGGCGCTGGCTCGGTCCGGGTAGGGGCTGGTGTCGACCACGACCAACTGGTTGGTTGAGCCGCCAAAACGGCGAAACCATTCCAGCAGGTAGCGCCAGCTGCGCCCGGCTTCTTCCTGGGCGGTAAAGAAGGCGGTGCCCTGGTAGCCGAGTGAAAACAGATGCACCAGGCAGGCGGCGGTCAGCACGTTATCCAATTGGCCGCTGAGTAGACCGTCCTGATGCAGAAGGCGATCCTGAAACGCCACCGGTGTGCCAGCGACCAGGTGGTCGAGCCCTTCGACGTTGAAGATCAGGTTGTTGCGGTGCTCGCAGATGTAGCTGTCGACAATGGTGCCGCCACCCCGGTACGCGCCGGACCAGGGTTCATAGGCCATCAGCGGTGTTTTGGGAAAACGGTCGACGATTTTACGCATCAGCTCTTCCGAGACTGAGTTGCCCAGCAAATCGGAGCGGCTGCCGGCCACAAAGGCGGCGTACTGGAACTCATTGGGGCCAGTACAGACCAGACCATGGCGGTCGATGTGGGCGGAAAAATAGGTGGTGTCGGGCTGATTGCCTTGCGCGACCAGCAAGCCTTCGTACCAGGTGACTTTGGCACCGCGCTCTTCAAGCTCGCGTTGCAACACCCGGAAAAAGGAATGTTCGGCCCCGACCACGCTGGGTTCACGGATCAGGACTTTAAGCAGGTCGATAAAGTCGTCAAATTGCGCCATGGTGTCGGGGTTTTCCTGGTTACCACATTAAATCGTCGGGGACGACAAAGTCGGCATAGGGGTCGTCTTCATCCGGCTGGTTGGCATCGGGTTCGGCTAAAAATATCACGGCTTCGGCAAAACGCTGCGCGATTTTTTCAGCGACTGCTTTGGCGACAACAACATAGCGCTCATCGACCGAACAAATGGCGACGCGACCTTTGGCCAACTGGTCCTGAATTTCCTGGTTAACATAGAGCTGTTTGATTTTATTGATGCGCGCATCGGTAAAGCTGAAGCGAATATCACCCTCGACCTGCAGCGCATTTTGTTCCAGCATCTGGGCCGCCTGAGCTTTCATCGCCTTGGCCTGTTCGGCCTCCAGCCGCTGACGGTTCAGGTCGCGGTCGCGCTCGGCTTTTTCGTCGCGTTCGTGCTGCAAGCGTGCCTGCTTTTCAAGGTCGGCGTCAGTCGGGCCCTTGTGTTGATGTTTGCTTTGCTTGCGCTTGTCCCGTTCGGCTTTTTTGGCCGCGTTCTTGTCGACCAGGCCAGCTTTCATAAGCTGGTCTGCCAGTGATTTTGCCATGCTAAATGCCTGCTTTGGTGGCTGTTTTGGTTGCAGGCATTCTAGCAGGCACAGCAGGGGCTTGGTATGCCGACTGGCTAACCCGCCGTAAGTCGTTGAACCAGAGCGCATTCATCGACCACATCCAGTTTTTCTCGGGTTTGAGGAAACTGACCGCACAGGTGCGATAGGACGGTTTTCCGGCCAGTGTGAGAGAAATCTATAAATCTTTGAATTGGTTTTTGAGGGCCTCGAAGGCGCGGCGTTTGACGTCGTCTTCGAGTTGTACGGGGTCGGCCTCGGGGATCAGCCGGCCGTTGTCGAGTTGGGCATCTGTTGGGGTGGGGGTCTGGTCGGCCGGGGCATTTTCCGATTCAATGTGATCCTGCAACAGTATCAGCGCATCGACCGAGCCTTGAATCGACTCTTCATCGCCATCGTGCTGGCTGATGCGTTGTTCGAGACGTGCGACGACTTGCTGTACTTCGTCCAGAGCGGGCTGTTTTTCTGAGAGCCACTGTTGGGCACTTTCTGCGGATGTAGACATGAGAACCTGCGAAACCTTACTGGATGATCAATCGGGGTGCCTGCAAGTGTACCGGAACTGGTGGCCAAACGCCGAGGCCTGGATGCAGGATTGTGTCGAGAATTTGCCCTGGGAGCAGAGCCGGGTGCGGGTTTATGGCCAGGATCACCCCATTCCAAGGCTCGAAGCCTGGTTGGGCGAAGCGGGTGTTCGCTACGGCTACAGTGGTCAAACTCGTGTAATGAACGGCTGGCCCGCGCACTGGTTGCACCTGCTTGAGACCGTAAACCGGGAAGCAGGTTGTGAGTTCAACTTCGCACTGGCTAACTGGTATCGAAACGGTGCCGACCGTATGGGCTGGCATGCCGATAGTGAGCCCGAACTGGGCGTCAATCCGACAGTGGCGACGCTGTCATTAGGTGCTGCCCGTGATTTCCGGTTGCGCCGCAATGAACAGCACAAAGATACGCTGACAGTGTCGCTGGCCTCGGGTGATCTGGTGGTAATGAGTGGCGCACTGCAGCACCACTGGCAGCACAGTTTGCCGGCTCGTGCGAAAGCAGGAGACAGGATTAGTCTGACGTTTCGGCAAATAGTCAGCTAATTAACGAATCCGCATCGCGATACAGCTTTGCCATCTTGTCGACGATGGCATTGCGGATGCTGGATTTCTCGAACTCGGACCGGCGCGTCAGATTGGCGAGTTTCACCCTGTGCAGGTGCAGGCAGGGCATGCTGGCGTTGAATTCCCGCAGGTCGCCTTTCACCAGCATGGGCAGAAAGGGGTCTTCCGAGTGACGGGTGCGAATCATCTTCTTCAGAGCTTGTTTGAAGGGGATGGGCACGGGCTTTACGTCCCGGCTTTTGTATTTGACGATGACGTAGAAGCCGGTCTTGCCGATTAGCTTCCCAGGCACGATGTGAAAGCCGGTGTCCCGTACCGCCTCGGGCACGATGCCGTGAAAGGTATCGTGAAAGGCATAGGGGTTGGGCAGCACCACCATCTTACTGTTTTCGTTGCTGGGGAAGTGCAGGCTGTAGTTGGTGTAGAATTGTTCGACCGAGGGCGAATAGACGCACAGACGGCTTTCAAAGCAGCGCACAAAATCAACCGCCTGGTTGCGGCTCTGGATGGAGTCCAGGCTCCATTCCAGGTCGCTGTTTTGGGGTTGCTGTGCCATGGTGGTCATGCGTTCGCTCCTTCGCCGTTTCTGGCTGTGTCAACCGGAGTTCGGTTGTGGTTAGCCGTCTGCAGAGGCAATAGCAGGGCGGGGCTAAGGTGAAACCACGGGATATACGGTTACTATAGGGTAAAAAAATACCTGTTCGATGGCTAACCCTTTGAACGGGCCTGAACTGTGACGCCAGTTTGAAATCGTACAGTGTTTTTTCAACTTAAAGCGTCAAAAAATCTACATTCAGCCATGGTTGTTTTTTGAACATCTTTATATTGACAGTCTTTTGGCGCGACTTAAAGCGCATTTTTTGGAACAATGCGCGGCTTTTACGCATGCAATCAAATGGTCGCAACCCGGCCATCAGAGGAGGATGCCGAATGGCAAATGCTGTAGTTGAGCGCTTGATCGAGTTATTGCAACTGGAACCGATAGGTCAGCTGCGCTACCGCGGCTTGTCGCAGGATTTGGGCTACCCCAAGGTATTTGGTGGCCAGGTGATTGGCCAGGCACTGTCGGCGGCGATTCAGACGCTCGACAGCCGCATGCCGCACTCGTTGCATTCCTATTTTTTGAGGCCGGGCGACACCAATCACCCGATCGAATACGAAGTTGAGATCATTCGCGACGGCCGCTCTTTCAGCGTACGCCGGGTGATTGCCAGCCAGTTCGGCAAACCCATTCTGGCCATGACGGCCTCGTTTCAGACCCAGGAGCCAGGCCTGGAGCATCAAGACTCTATGCCCAATGTGCCGGGGCCTGAGGTGCTGGAATCGGAAGTGAAACTGTACCGGGACCATGCCGATGAGATTCCCGGCCGGGTGCGGGATCTGTTTACTGCCGAACGGCCCATCGAATACCGCATTGTCGAAGCGCAGAACCCGTTTCGACCACGCCATGGTATCGCCAAACGCCATATGTGGATTCGCGCCAACGGCAGCCTGCCGGACGACCCCCTGGTGCACCAGTCGATGCTGGCCTACACCACTGATTATGGCTTTCTGGAAACCGCGCTGATGCCGCACGGCATCTCGTTGATGAAACCCGGCCTCACCATCGCCAGCCTCGACCACGCCATCTGGTTTCATCGCCCGTTCCGGCTTGATGACTGGCTGCTGTACGTCGCCGATAGCCCAAGCGCCAGCGGCGCACGCGGCTATGTGCGCGGCCAGATTTTTGATCGCGATGGCAACCTGGTCGCCAGTACCGCCCAGGAAGGCCTGATTCGGTATAGCGGTGACCGCGATGAATGAAGCAACCTTGAAACGCCCGCGCATTACCCTGGGCATCACCGGCGCCTCTGGTACGCCCTATGCCGAGCGTCTGCTGCAGGTTTTGCTGGCGGCCGATTTCGAGGTGCATTTGTTGGTGTCCAAAGCCGCCCTGATGGTCGCCGCCGTTGAAACCGGCACGCCCTGGCCGGCCCAGCATGAGAAACTGGCTGCTTACTTGCGAGAACGGCTGGGAAACGATGGTGAACTGATCATCGCCGGCCGGGAAGACTGGATGAGCCCGGTCGCCAGTGGTTCCGGCGCACCGGAGACGATGATCGTCTGCCCCTGTTCTACCGGCACGTTGGCCGCCATTGCCACCGGCCAGTGCGATAACCTGATCGAACGCGGCGCCGATGTGGTGCTGAAAGAAGGTGGCAAGTTGATTCTGGTGCCGCGCGAGACGCCGTACAGCGAAATCCACCTGACCAACATGCTAACGCTCAAACGCGCTGGTGCTCACATTGTTCCAGCCAGCCCGGGCTTCTACCACAAACCTGAAACCGTGGCGGACATGGTCGATTTCATCGTCGCCCGGGTGCTCAAGTGCGCCGGTATCCCGCAAAGTCTGCTGCCGCCCTGGGGTTACCAGGGTGCCGGAGCAAACGCAGGCCAGGAGTAGCCGTGCGGGTTCTATTACTCAGCGCCTACCACGGCGCCAGCCACAAATACTGGTGCGATGGACTGATGGCCACCTTTCCGGACATCGACTGGACCCTGAAAATCCAGCCTGCCCGGCATTTTAGCTGGCGCTTTATCGCCTCTGGTTTGATCTGGGCGCTGGACGACGATGCCGACTTTGACCGGCCATACGACCTGATCATCGCCACCAGCATGAGCGACCTGACCCGGCTGCGGGCCTTTCGCCCCGGCCTGGCCTCCGTTCCCACCTGGCTTTACATGCACGAAAACCAGTTTGCCTACCCGCGTACCGATACCCAGGCCGATGCGCACCGGACCAGTTGGCAGTTTCTGAGCATTCAAAACGCACTCTGTGCTGACTGGATCAGTTTTAACACCGATTTCAACCGCCGCACTTTTCTGGCCGGTGCCCGCAAGCTGCTGCGCAAACTGCCGGAAAAACTGCCCGGCAAGCCCATCAACCGGATCGAGCAACGCTCGGACGTCTTGCCGGTACCGCTGACCAGTGCCTTCTCGGCGCTCGCATCCGAACCCAAAGAACCAAACCTGATCGTCTGGAACCACCGTTGGGAATGGGACAAGCAACCGGAACGTTTTCTGGCGGCCCTGTTGCGATTGCGTG
Organism: Saccharospirillum sp.; assembly: GCF_040881935.1. NCBI lineage: Bacteria > Pseudomonadati > Pseudomonadota > Gammaproteobacteria > Oceanospirillales > Saccharospirillaceae > Saccharospirillum > Saccharospirillum sp. The sequence continues at coordinate 33,338 of NZ_JBBECH010000084.1, forward strand.
AAGCGGGGCTGGATTTCCAACTCGCCATGCTCGGTTCCGGGGGCGGCCGCAAAGGCGAATTCGAACCGGAACGCAGGGCACTGGGCGATGCCGTAGTGCAGTGGGGCGAGGTGCCACGGGACGATTACAGGCAATGGATTGGCCGTGCCGGAATCGGCGTATCGACGGCCTTGCACGACTTTCAGGGTCTGTCGATGCTGGAACTGACGCAAGCCGGCGCAGAGGTGGTGGTCCCCCGACGGCTGGCTTACCCGGAATGTCTGCCGAACGCCCGGTTTTATAAGGGCTGTGAGCAGAATGCCGAGACTGACATTGCGGAGCTAACCAACACGCTGGAGCCTCTGTTAAACGGTCGCAAACGTCGTCAACCCGTTACACAACCAAGTTTTACCTGGTCAGCGCTGGCTGATGCCTATGCCAAACGGTTAGCGACGCTGACATCCTAATCTCAGGCCCAACTCGTCCCGCCTTCGCAGCCGATTCATCCTAAGTCCAACAGACTCCTGTAGCTTTTGGTTGTAAATAAAGATTAAATATCAATATATTCACAACATCTGTTGTAAATAGATAGATATGGCTGATAATATTCTTAAATACATATTAAATTATAGAAAATTTATAAAATTGGTTGTAAAAGCAAATGGAAAAACAACACTCTCATCTCTCACAGCTTCATGATTACCTGCAAAGTCAGCTACACCCGACTCAGACTGGACTAACGCCGAACCAGGGGCCGGGTGTCGCCGAGTCATTGCTGGCGATCATTGGTCGTCTTGTAGAACTTGAGCGGCGATTGGCTGAGTCTCAGAGTTACCATGAGCTGGCGCCCTTCGGTGAGATTGGTCGCGTTGTCAGGGAAGCCCGAAAGCGCCAGGAACTGACCATTGAGGATCTGGCCGATCTCGCGGATGTTGGGGTCTCTACCATCATCAAAGTTGAAAATGGCAAGAACCAGGTTCAGGCGACCAGCCTGATCAAGGTCGCCCAGGCACTGGGGCTGGACTTGCTGGTGGGCGGTCGATGAGACAGGCAATGGTCTACTTCCATGGCCGCTTGGCGGGAATGCTCCGGGAGGAAGACAACGGGCAGTTTACCTACGCCTATGATCCCCGTTACCTGATCGACGGTGAGCCGATCGCATTCAGCATCCCCTTGTCTGCTGACAGCTACCGCTGGGACGAACTGCCGCCTTTTTTCAGTGGTCTGGTGTCCGAAGGGTGGTTGCGTCAGCTGCAAGCCCAATACCAGCATGTGGATGAGCAAGACAGCTTCGGGTTGCTGTTGGCCAATGGCAGGGATCTGGTTGGCGCCGTCTCTGTTTTACCTATAAGGGAGCCATAATGACCGTTGATCGATGTCTCGCATCCCTAAAACCACTCACCGGGGAAGAGCGGGAGCTGGGCTATAAAAAAAGCGCTCTGCGCCAAGTGTTTGGTACACAGCGGATAGTTCTGCCGCTGTCATTTTCCAGGAAGGATTTTTTCCAATACGGCGTTAAAAGCGCCATGGGGATGTCGATCTCGGGGCTTCAGCAGAAATTGTCTCTCAGGCTGGATGAAAAAACCGGGCTGCTCACCCCCGCCAGCCAGGGCGGCGAGTACATCCTTAAACCTAGCCCAGAGCAATTCCCGTACGCCGCGGAAAATGAACATACCGGGATGATGGCCAGCCGGTTAATGGGCATCAGCACTGCCCAGTGCGCTCTGGTGGCCTTCAGTGATGGCGAGCGGGCTTACCTTACAAGGCGTTTCGACCGATTGCCCGGCGGCGTAAAAGTTCATCAGGAAGATCTGCTTCAGGTAGGTGGGCTTCAACCCGACAGAAAATACGATCCGACGTATGAGCAAGCGGGTGACATCATCCGTGTAGCGACCAATGGCAAGCGTGTGGTGCTCCGGGATTTGTTCAGGCGCGTGGTGTTGTCCTTTGTTATTGGCAACAACGATCTGCACATGAAGAACCTCAGTGTGCAGAAGTCACAGGGGCAGAAAGGCCTGTATTTCGACCACTTGAGCCCGAACTACGATGTTATGTTCGTGCAAGCCATGCCCGCCATGAGAGAAGGCACTTTCCTGGCCTGCGGCCTCCTGCGCGACCCTGATGATGGCGATGAGTTTTTTACCCCGGAGTTCGAGCGCTATGGCTACTACACCGGCCACGACTTTTTCGAATTTGGCCGGCGGTTGGCGCTTCCCGGAAAGCTGATCAGGTCTCTGCTGTTGGACCAGATCAACAAGAAACAGGACCTGCTGGCATTAATCGACAACAGCTTTATGCCGGTGGCCATGAAGCGCGAGGCGAGGGTGCTGGTCAATGACCGGACAGGCATGGTGGCCACTGGCGTACAGAACACATCATAGGAGTTTCAGAGAGAGAAGGTGTTCTGTTATTGCCTTAACGTACGCCCGCCATCTACCGCCAGAATCTGGCCGGTAATGTAGGGCGCGGTGGCCAGAAACAGCGCCGCTTCGGCGATGTCGGTCGGGCTGCCCATGCGGTTTAGCGGAACCTGATCGATTAATGATTGTTCGTGGTCGGCGCCTTCGTGCTCCGGTAGCAAAATAGCTCCGGGTGCGATGGCGTTGGCGCGAACCCGGGGTGCCAGATCCAGTGCGGCGCTCTTGGTCAGGCTGACCAGCCCGGCCTTGGCGGCACTGTATGCTGGGTGGTTGGCCAGCGGGCGCAGGGCATGTATATCGACCAGGTTGATGATGGCGCCTTCCCGGCGCTTCAGTTCCGGTGCCAGTGCCTGAATCATGGCCATGGGCAGCAACAGGTTGCTGTGCATCAGGGGGTTAATGGCATCTTCGGTGATCTCACCCCAGGGGGTGGGAAAGAAGCTGGATGCGTTGTTGATCAGCACGTCGACCTGCCCAAATACGGCGATGGCATCGTCCGCTGCTGCCTGAATGCTGCTCCGGGTATCCAGGGCCGATTGAATGCAGGCGGCGGAGTCTGGCCGGGCCTGATTGAGCGCTTCGACCAGGGCGATGGCGTCGGGCTCGCTGCTGCGATAGTGAATAACCACCCGATAGCCGGCCGCATGAAACACCCGGGCGGTTTCAGCGCCCACGCGCCGTGCCGCGCCGGTCAGAAAAACAACCGGCGCCGTGGCCGATTCCTGATTGATAGTACTGCTTAGTCGGACCAAGTTGCCTTCTCCCGCGCTACGGCGCGTATCCGTTCCCGATTCAGCGCTTCGCCCAGCTCAGCGCCCTGGTAGCCCTGCGCGGCCAGATCGGCCGGTAATACCGATGCACAGGCCGCCAGGCAGCGTTCAAACAACGCGGCCTGAGGGTACGGTTGCTGTTCGAGACCGGATCGGCCGCGGGCGTCGCATTCGCAGGCTTGCAGAAATTGCCGGAAGTGATCACTGCTGCGAAAGGCGCCGAGTTTGCTCAGGGTTTTGACGATGGTCACCGGGCGCAGCTCCCGAATTTTGTGGCAATGGGTGTGATACCGGGCGGTGTGCTCGGCCAGCGCCGCCGCTTTCTTCGGCCAGCGCCAGTCCCCAGCCTGCTGGCGGATCAGGTCGGCGCCCAGGTCTTCGTGGCCCCGGTGGGAGGGCCAGTTTGTGGGCTCGGTCAGCGCTTTGCCCAGGTCGTGACCGAGTGTGGCGACCCGCACTTCAAGCGGTGCGTCCATTTGCACGGCGATTTGCAGTGCTTTAAGGGTGTGAATGCCGGTATCGACTTCGGGGTGCCAGCGCATTGGCTGGGGGATGCCAAACAGGGCATCGAGTGCCGGAAACACGACGTTGAGCGCTCCGCAGGCGCGCAATTCGTGAAAAAAGACTTCGGGGTTCGGTTCCATCAAGGCGCGGCTCATTTCCTGCCAGATGCGTTCCGGTACCAGATAACCCAGTTCACCTTCTTGCACCATGTCGCACATGAGGGCCCGGGTGTCTTCGGCGACGCTGAAGCCAAGATGATCAAACCGGGCGGCAAAGCGGGCGACGCGTAACACGCGCAGCGGGTCTTCCCGAAAGGCGGGCGACACATGGCGCAGCAAGCGGGCGTCGAGGTCGGCTTTGCCGTGGTAGGGGTCGATCAGGCTGCCATCGCTGGCTTGCGCCATGGCATTGATGGTGAGATCGCGACGCAGCAGATCGTCTTCGAGCGTGACATCGGGTGAAAACTGAACCTCAAAGCCAGTGTAGCCATGGCCCGATTTACGCTCGGTGCGCGCCAGGGCGTATTCCTCTTTGGTTTCGGGGTGCAAAAACACGGGAAAGTCTGCGCCCACTCGCTGGTAACGTTGCGCTTCCAGTTCTTCGGGCGTAGCGCCAACCACCACCCAGTCGTGGTCTTTAATGGAAAGGCCGAGCAAGGTGTCGCGAACGGCACCACCAACGAGGTAGATATCCATGTAGGCTGTCAGAAAGGCGTTAAGAGTGAGCCACTAGTGTAGTGGAAAGTGGGCTGTGTTTGGAGTGGGTTCCGTGGCTGTGGTTCGTGCCAGGCACCGGGGTTGCTTAACCGGGGTCGGCGTGAACCCCTCCCTGGGGCCTAGGCTTCGGCATCCATGCCTCAGACTACCCCGGTTAAGCAACCCCGGCACCTGGCACTTGGTGTGTTGCTAATTCTTAATCTAGTGACTAAAACTCCATGGAAAACTGAGCAACAACACCAGCATCTTGAATGACCTCTTCCCAATTATCGAACGATTTGGGTTTGAACCAGGTGCTCACATCAAACCCAACGCCCCAGGGAGTCAGACCAAAACCTGTGGAGACTACATGGCTGTCGTCCAAACTCAGGTTGTTGCGATAACCCGCACGCAACGTAAACCAGTTGTAGGCGTTAAATTCTGCACCCAAGCCAAAATAGCGGGTAGGGGCACCGTATTTCAATGGCTGGTTCTCTGTTATATCGAGGTCAGCAGCCAGGGTAGTCCAGCGAGTTACGTGTGCGCCACCGATACGCATTTTGGGTCCGATATTCAACTCAGAACCCGATTCGGATTCGAAGGTTTGTGGAATAAGGTCTTTGATTACAACACCTGCAGTTACATTGCCTCTGAGCACGTTGTTCCAGGTCATGGCGCCGCCAATATCAACGTTGCCGGTGAAATAGGATTTTGTGTTTGAGGAAAAGTAAGCTTCAGGGTCATCGCCGATTTCTTCTTCGGCATTGCTGAACGTCAGCGTGTCTTCGAATATAGTGAGTGACTGAAGTTTGGGTGTTACACCTACTGAAAACGTTTCACCCATGTATTCGAAATTGCGGGCAGCGGATACGCCAAACTCAACGATGTTGGCACCTACCACGGTGATAGAAGAGTCATTACCGAAGTTTTGCACGGCCGACAATTCGCTGTTGAATTGACCGTTTTGGTAAAAGCCGTTGGCGCTGGTATAGGTTTCGACATTGTTGCCATCGTATGTTTCTGTACCCGTCGAGTTATCAGACAAGGTGTAATTGGTATCAGACCCTGACGTTTCGGCTTCCAAAGCGGCTGTAGCGATGATCAGTTCATCCAATGCATCTTGATATTCCGGCGTGCCAAAACCAAACTCAGCCTCTGCATCGGCAGTCGCTTCTGCCTTTTCAGAAACAGTTGCGGACAATCCAGTAATATCCTGCGCTTCTCCAGTGTAGGCTACTGTATCGCTGACAGCTAAAGAAATGGTGTTAAGGTCATTGTCTCCAACCGTCGCTTTCAAACCGAGTGTTGTATCATTCGACAAGTGAAACGCGAAGCTGATTCCATCTCTTGGGAGTGCCATAGCTGCACCCAGATGAGCCATGATACTCAGCGGCTTGTCTTCTAGTTCAGACAGGCTGTTATTAGTGTCATTGATCGCAATTTCCAGATTTTGAAGCTCTGTCCTGATGCTGATGATTTTGTTGTCGAGCGTGGTATTGCTGTCTGCCAATGCCTCCGCGGCGACTTGCAATTCTTCGGAGGTGCTCGCATCCTCAAACTGTTGTGAGGCATCAATGGTCGCCTGCACCGATGCTTCCAGCGATATGACGGTAGTCCCGTCATCACGTGTACCCCCTTCAACTTGAAGTTGAACTTCATTGGTATCTGTATTGTCGAAGTTCTCTACAACTTCCGAGGTTGCAAGGAATCCATAGCTGTCATCAATAGCGAATTTTGCCGACGGCAGTAGCATGCTGAACCGTGTCTGGTCGGCGTGGGCCGCCAACAACGCCGGATTAAACTGCCCCATGGAAAACGAAGCGGCCGACGCCACCCCGGTATTGCCCATCGCATTCGACTTCGCATCATTCCCGGTAAAGGGGGTTGCCTGAGCTGCACTGGCAGCAATAACGGAAAGGGTAAGCAGTGTTTTCTTCATTCAGAGGCCCTGAGTAGGTTGGGTAAGCACTGTTTATGTTATGGAGCCTCGCTGCAGGACGCCTGTCCCACGTTTCTGGCCCGCACTCTAGGTCCGCTGAAGCCAGGATTGATTAAATAATGGGTGAAACTTTCTTAAATGTGAAGTAAATCACATTGAAAGACGCTGATTGAACAGTTTTTGATCGATTTTTTGGCGAAAAATCGGGTGTTTACGTGCTGTAACAGTGGGGAGTGTCTGAAAGTTGACGAGGTTTTGCTGCTCCCTGTGGCTTTTGGTAACGATGACGACGAAGTTGAAGCCATTGTGGCCGATGGCAGCTACGAAACCATAGCGCCCGCATTCGCGCTTTGCGCAAAGCCATTGAAAGTGCCTCCATGCAGGTGAGCGCTCAAGTGCACAGCACTCAGGTAATGGAAGACGGCAACCTCACCGTCGACTACCTGCGCGTAAACAGCGCCGCCCAGGTGCGTGACATTCAGATCATGAGTGAAGGCCGCCAAGGCGACGTATATACCGTGGCTATCACGTAAGAACACTGCTCGACCAGGCCATGAGCGACATACAACAAACCATTCAATGCCAACCCTTTATGGCCACTATTACCCAGGTGAACGGCACACGCATCTTCCCAATCATACCGCCCCCACACCTGAAAGCCTTTCGGGGAACCTACCTCTTGCTAATTGATGGCAAATAGCTATATTGCATGCAATGCAGTCAGTTGCGAGGTTAAGCATCATGGCATCTATTACCGTAAGGAACGTACCCGACGAAGTTCACCGTGCTTTGCGGGTGCTGGCGGCCCAGCATGGACGAAGTGCTGAAGCGGAGATTCGAGCAATTCTGGAAAACGCCGTGAAACCGGGTGGTCGGGTAAAGCTGGGGACGCTACTGGCAGGTATAGGCCGTGATACCGGTTTGTCTGACGATGAATTTGCCGTGTTTGATGAAGCGCGAGACAAGACGCCATCTAAACCGGTAAGTTTTGAATGATTTTGTTGGATACGAATGTCGTTTCGGAACCATTGCGCGGCACCCCCGAGACCCGAGTAATCGACTGGATCGATGCCCAGGCGTTGGAAACGCTGTACCTGTCAGCTATCACCGTCGCAGAGCTTAGAGCGGGCGTCGCCAGACTACCGAAAGGCAGGCGTCGAACCGGGCTGCATGAAAGCCTTGAATCACAGGTATTACCCTTGTTTGCTGGCCGGGTGCGACCGTTCGATCTTGATTGCACCAGCGCTTACGCTGAGCTAATAGCAAAAGCCAGATCATCGGGCCAGGCAATTGCCGCCGCCGATGGATACATCGCAGCCATCGCGATCAGCAACGGCTTCACCGTTGCCACCCGAGATGTAAGCCCATTTGAAGCGGCTGGGGCAAAGGTGATTAACCCCTGGGAGTGGGCAGGGTAGCCAGAAACGCCAGTAGTACCAGTACTCATACCAGGTAAAACCCGCTAACTGGAACGTGTGAACTCGACAGTTTGCAGCCATATGGTTTACAATTTATAAATAATTATAAAATCCGTAAACCTGGAGGCTGCCATGAACACTCAAGAACGTCTTGTCCAGTTCGGACAGCGCCTGTTACGTGCCCGCAAGGCTGCGGGGTTGTCCATGAAAGCGCTCGCAGAGCAGGTGGGCCTATCTGCCAATGCCATCAAGAAATACGAACATGGTCACAATATGCCCACGTCTACCAACTTGCTAAAGCTTGCTCAAGCTCTGGGAGTCCGTACGGAATATTTCTTTCGACCGGTGAATATTACCCTTCAAGGGGTGGAATACCGGAAGCGATCTGGTACTTCCAAGGCTCTTTTGGATCAGGTCACCGGGGATGTGATGGACCAGGCCGAGCGCTGGGCCGAACTACTGGCACTCTACCCAGACTCGGTCAAGCCTGTTCCCGAATTCGCGCTGCCGGATGGGCTGCCGGCGCAAGTCGCCACTGATGCCGATATTGAAGCGCTGGCGGTACAGATGCGCAACCATTGGGCGCTGGGCCTGAATCCCATTCCGGACATGGTCGATACCCTGGAGGCGCGAGGCATACAGGTGATTACCACCGACGTGGCGCCAATAAACAAGTGGACGGCTTGGCTGGTAACCTTGGCGCTACCCCGGTGATCGTAATTTCCAGTCACTACCCCGGTGACCGGCAGCGCTTTACCTTAGCGCATGAGCTGGGGCACTTGGTGCTCCATGGACGATTATCCGCCGACGGCGACGAAGAGAAAGCCTGCAACTGCTTTGCAGGCGCGTTTCTGTTGCCCAAGGCAGCCTTGCGACAGCACTTGGGTGCGCATCGCAATGCCATTGAGCCGCGTGAGCTTTACATGCTCAAGCATGAATTCGGCATCAGCATGGCCGCCATACTGATGCGGATGCGCCAATGCCGCGTTATTTCCGAAGGCCTGTACAAGCAGACCCGCATCTTTTTTAACAGCTCCGGGTGGCGCACCACCGAGCCGGGCGACCCATACCCTCAGGAACAGACCATTTTGTTCTCGCAACTGGTTTACCGGGCACTGAGCGAAGGTTATATCGGCGAGTCAAAAGCGGCGGAGTTGTTGGGTCAGTCGCTGAGCTTGTTCCATCGGGAGCGCAAACTGGGGGGCATGGATGCTGTTGCTCATCAGTGATGCCAATATCCTGATTGATATGGAAACTGGCAGAGGCAGCACTGGTCGCCTTGGAAAGCGAGGTTTAAGCCCAGAGTAGCTATTTTGGACCACAAGCCAAAAAGCGGACACAAGTGCGCCACCTGCCTTGCTATATTTTGAACTAAGTTCAAACTGAAAAAACGGACCATTCAGTATGAGCGAGGGGCAATGGCCAACACCACCGAAATCCGACACTGGTTTATTGAACTACACGCCTGGTGGGAAGGGCAGATCAACAGCACCATGCTGTGCCAGCAATTCGAACTCTCCCGTCAGGCCGCCAGCAGCGCTCTGAAAACCTACCGGGAAGACATAAACCCGAACAGCCTAACCTACGATGCCCACAGCAAAGCCTACCGCCCAAGCGATACCATGAGCCCGCGTATTATTTCAGGTGACGTGGCGGAGTATCTACACTGGGTGAGTGAACACCGCATACCCGCCTCGCTCAGCCCCGGCTTCGAATCCCTGAAACCTCCGGAGCGCAGCGTATCCCCACAGGTAATGCGCGCCATGGTGCAAGCCCAACGCGAACAACGCCGCCTGGAAGTGGATTACGTATCCCTAACCAACCCCAACGACGAAGGCCGGATCATCGTACCGCACACCTTCGTCAACGCCGGTGTTCGCTGGCACCTGCGCGCCTGGTGCGAGAAAAGCCAACAATACCGCGACTTTGTGCTCAGCCGCTTCCGGGGCACCCCCGAGCTGTTAGATGCCTCGCCCAACGGCAAAGACCAGGACACCGCCTGGAACACCCCACTTGAACTGGTTTTCGCACCCGACCCGAGATTAAACGATGCCCAGAAAGCAGTGCTTATGAACGATTATCAGATGAACAACGGCACACTGGCCGTAGCGACCCGCGCCGCCCTGGCTCAGTACCTGATTCAGGAAATGCAAGTCAGCGTCAAAGTTCTTGACGGTACGCCAGAGGCGCAGCAGTTGGTGTTGGTAAATAAACAGGAGGTTAGGGGGTGGTTATTTGGGGATTGATCTGAAATCACAGTAGGGTCCGTTAAGTTTGTTTACATGTGGTTATGACCAGTATTGTTCACGCCTTTAGTGAGGATCAAGATAGACCAGTGACTTATCCAAAACGTACCAACCTACTGTAGGTGTTTTTTAAGAGGCGGATGTTTTGAAATATTGCCTATACATTGGCAAGGCCCAGCAACCGGATGCGTTGGTTAAGGTCCACTTACTGCCATTTCACTTAATGGATGTTGCTGCCGTTGGCTACCAGGTTTTGAAAACTAAACCTCAGTTGGCATGTGATCTTGCTGATCTACTCGGTTTAACCATTGAGGAAGTGGAGGCGCTACTGGTATTCGGTTTGTTAATGCATGACCTTGGAAAAATGACCGCGTCGTTCCAGAGCTTATTCGAAGAAGCTGGTTATGTGTTGGTCGAACTGCCGTCTGGTGCCAGTTACGATGGTAGGAATGGTCGACATGACCAACTGGGTTACGATGTTTGGAAGGATATAGAGCTGCCTGATGACCTGGCAGGGCAACTTGAAGATAGGGTGGTAAGAAAGCACCTGCGGTATTTTCTCAGTCTTTTCTGGGGGCATCACGGCAAGCCGATCAATGATGGGTACACCCGCCCGGATTCTTCCAAATTCACGGTACACGACAGATTGGCTGCGTCCGAATGGCTCGCAGACAGTTTAGAACTTCTAAACGTAAGCCCACCATGGAATAAACTTTCCTCGAAGGATTTCTTCACTCAATTAAAGCGGGGAAGTTGGCTAATCGCTGGTTTCTCGACCTATTGTGACTGGGTCGGGTCTGATAACTCCATATTTGAGTATTCCGACCAGCCCCTTGCGCCAGGCGAATACTGGGTCGAAACCGCTATACCGAGAGCGAAACAGGCGCTAGCTAAAACTGAAGTGTTCGAACCGTTGGGTATTGTACCTTTTGGTTCCTTCGAGCAAATGTATTCGTTCTCGCCTTCACCATTGCAACAATTTGCGGCTGTGCTCCCTATATCCGCATCTCCCCAGTTGGTTATTTTTGAAGACATTACCGGGTCAGGTAAGACTGAGGCAGCGTTGACGGTCGCTCATCGTCTGCTTGAAGCAGGAAATGGGGATGGTTTCTACTTCGGCTTGCCAACCATGGCGACTTCCAACGCTATGTTTGGACGAGTTGCCGATGTTTATAACCGAATGTTGAAGAAAGAAGGTAACCTCCCGGTAAGCCTTGTATTGGCACATGGTGCCAGGGATATGAATGATTTATTCCAGGAGGCTAAGCTCGGCGAAGGTCGGCCGGAGAGGCCCTATCAGAAAAGCGAAGAAACAGCCTCAATGCATTGCGGCAGCTGGTTAGCCGATAGCCGAAAGAAGGCCCTGCTGGCCCCCGTGGGAGTGGGCACGATTGATCAAGTCTTACTAGCAGTACTGCCTAAAAAACACCAGTCGTTAAGGGTGTTGGGTATATACCGGAAGGTGTTAATACTGGACGAGGTGCATGCGGCAGACACCTACATGCTGGAACTGCTGGACTCGCTGCTGAAGCTGCATGCCCAGCAGGGTGGCAGTGTGGTAATGCTGACAGCAACGCTGAGCATGGCACAACGTGCGCGCTTGACCAGAACCTGGCAGGAAGCGCTTGGTATGCCTGAGAGCGATTGGCAGAATCCCTCGAGCAGTGCATTCCCACTGGCTACCGTTGTCTCAATTGAGAAAGGGCTATTGGAGCAACCCGTGGAGCACCGACCGCAAACACGCAAGGACATCCCTGTTGCCTTTGTGCACACTGAAGATGAATGCGTAGATGTGGTTTTGGCGGCGGCGGAAAAAGGACAGTGCGTAGTCTGGGTTAGAAACTCTGTGGACGAAGCCATTGCTGCGTACAGGCGGATAAAAGAGTACCACCCAACGCCCGAGAAGTGTCTGCTGTTTCACAGCCGTTATGTACTACAACACCGCAAAGACAAAGAAGCCTGGGTGATGCGCCATTTTGGCAAGGAATCCACACCATTAGACCGGGCCGGATATGTACTGGTAGCGACTCAGGTGTTTCAGGAAAGCCTTGATGCCGATGCTGATCTGATGATCAGTGATTTGTGCCTGATAGACGACTTAATTCAAAGGGCTGGCCGGTTGCATCGGCATGTTCGTGACAGCCAGGGCGCCCCAATGCTTGGGGCCAGTCAGGACCAGCGGCCGCAGCCGACTCTTTATGTTCATGCGCCACAATGGCAAACGGACCCCGGCAAAGACTGGTTGATCGAGCATTCCCGTAACACCCAACACGTATACCAAACACCGGGCAGAATTTGGCTGACGATGCGATACCTGCGGAATGCCGGTAGGCTAGAACTGCCCGATCACTCGCGAGTGATGATCGAATCGGTTTATGGCCCTGAAGCAGAAATTCCCAGTGGGCTAGCGATCGCAGAGCAAGAGTATGCAGGAAAGGAGCGTGCCAGTAAGAGTCAGGGGCGGTTCAGTCGGCTGGATCTGGATAAGGGCTACAGCGCCAGCAGTAGCCAGATTTGGGCAGACGATAATATTGAGGTTGGTACCCGTTTGGGAGAGGAGGCTAGAGAAGTCGTTCTGGTGCAGTTGGAGGACGGGGTCTATCGGCCACTGATTTCAGACCGCAACTTTGCTGTAGAGCTGAGTACAGCAAGAGTGAGTAGCCCAAAACTCCTGGCGAGCTTTGCTGAAATCAGTGATGAGCACCGCCAGGAATTTGTCAAAAATTTTAAGCGGGCTAAATTTTCACTGATATGTTGTGTTGCAGATGTTGAATATTCGATAGAGACTGGGTTGGAGATTGCAGCCGCGAAGGTAGACGTTACGCATTGATTTGGAGTAATTGACAGGATGAACCTATGCACCGAGCCATGGCTCACTTTTAAGACAATTCACGATGAGCAGGTGGTTTTACCCCTCAAAGACATCGGCCGTGGCGATCTGGTTGACATTGTGATGCCGCGACAGGACTTCTACGGAGCTTCATGGCAATTTCTTATCGGAATACTGCAAACTGCTTTCGCCCCAGAAGACGACAGCGAGTGGCTGGAGCATTACGAATCACCGCCAACCTCTGCCGATCTTGAGTCAGCGTTGGATAAAATTACCCACGCATTCGAGTTGTTTGGCGACGGGCCGAGATTCATGCAAGACCTAAGCCCATTGGACGGTGCCACATCGGTAGGTATTTCGAGTTTGTTAATTGACGCGCCGGGTGGGAATACCCTGAAACTCAATACCGATCACTTCATCAAGCGTGGCAATGTCGAACAGCTTTCCCCAGCCATGGCCGCTATGGCTCTGTTTACCTTGCAAATCAACGCACCAGGCGGTGGGCAGGGCCATAGAACGGGGCTTCGTGGTGGTGGACCACTGACCACATTGGCGGTGTCGAGTGACCCAGCGCTAAGCCTATTCCGCAAGCTTTGGCTAAATGTTTTGACCCTGGAGGATAGCGACTTAGCCCCGCCGGATCGGTTTGAGGATGGCGCGGTATTTCCATGGCTAACACCAACTCGTGTAAGCGATAAAAAAGGGTCCGAAGTATACCTGCACGACGAGGAAGTGCACCCGCTGCAGCATTATTGGGCGATGCCACGCAGGATACGATTGACGCAAGGAAGGGCTGGCGAGTGCGACTTATCGGGCGTGGAAACTGATTCACTGGTCACTCATTACCATACGCAAAACTACGGTGCAAACTACTCCGGAGCTTGGAAGCACCCATTAACTCCCTACCGGATTGATCCAAAAAAGCCTGAAAGCGAACCATTTTCAATTAAAGGCCAGCCAGGTGGAATAGGGTACCGACAATGGCACCAGTTCCTATTCCAAAACGAAAACGAAGGCGCTATTCCGGCCCTTGTCATTAATAGTCTCGGTTCCAAGGAGGTTTGGCTGGAAGACATTGGGCTGATCGATAACATCGGTGTTTGGGTGTTTGGGTTCGACATGGACAATATGAAAGCCCGTTCCTGGCATGAGTCAAAAATGCCCTTCCTGCCGCTCCCACCGGAAAAAGCGCAACGGTTTTCCAATGAGTTGGCTTTGCATGTAGAAGCCGCCAAGACTGCTTGTTCGGCATTGCGTCGCGCTTGTAAGGACGCTTGGTTTGGCAATGGTGATACCAGGGGGGATTTGGGCTTTATTGATGATCGCTTCTGGAGTGAGACCGAACCGGCGTTCTTTCGGTTGGCATATGACTTAAAAGAAAGCATGCAGGCAGGCGCCGAAAAGATATCTCCCCAGATTTGTAGGTCATGGGTAAATGCGCTTCAAAATACAGCATTAGCTATTTTCGATGAGCGAGTATTGAGTGCAGACAGTCATGACCCCCACTTGAGACGTAAGATAGAAGCCCGGCGCAACCTGAAATTCATTAAGTACAAGGGCGATTATCTGAAACGGTATCAACTGGACACCAAAAGGAAGGTTGCATCATGACCATAAACGAGAAGACAGTCGGCAATGAAAGCGAACTTGCTAACCAATGCATAACTTGGTGGCGCCGTAATATCAGTAAAGAGCCAGTTGAAAACGGCGATACTCGGAAGCGGCCCACGGCTTATCGGGCTACGTTAAAGCGTTGTACATCCATTGACGACGTGCTGGTAACGGAAGCATTTCAGCAGTTGTGGTTGTCTCTGCCGAGTGACATCAGAACGCCACGGCGAATGGTGCTGGTTGCCATGCTTGCCTGGTTACTCGCGGCCATTAAGCAGGATGGACCCCAGACAATTGCAAAGGCTATGGCGAGTAAGCGCAGTCCCGAATCAGATAGCCCCAAAGTATCCCAGATCAGGTTTCAACAACTGGTTCATGCCCGGACACCAGAGGAGTTTGTTAGTCGTGTAAGACGCGTTTTAGCTCAGCTCGGCGGAACTGTGAACGTTGCATCCTTTGTGAAGGAGGTCGAGGGCTGGTATTGGCAGAGCCAATCCAAGCGCACGGAGATTGAGCCGACTCGTCGCCAGACCCTGAAATGGGCCATGGAATACTATGAATCCCAACCTCGCAAATTCAACTAAGAAGGGAAACCAGCATGTCTCGATTTGTACAAATTCATACGTTAACGTCTTATCCTCCCGCCAACCTGAACCGGGATGACCTGGGCAGGCCCAAGACCGCCGTAATGGGGGGTGAAGAACGCCTGCGGGTTAGCTCGCAAAGCCTAAAACGACATTGGCGAACATCCGACTTGTTTCAGGAGGCTCTGGTTGGGCACTTGGGTACTCGAACCCGGGATATCGGCGAAAATGTTTGCAAACGGCTGATTGAAAAAGGCATTGCCGAGAAAAAAGCCCGAGAGTGGAGTGCAGATATAGCCAAGGTGTTCGGCAGTGTAGAAAAAGATAAAGTGACCACTCAGCAGTTGGTATTTGTCAGTCCCGAGGAATGGGACGCAGTTCATACCTTGGCGGATCAACTCGCGCAGGAAAATCGGGGGCCTGAAAAGGACGAACTAAAGCTGCTGCGCAAAAATGCTTCTGCTGCTGATATCGCGTTGTTCGGCCGAATGCTGGCGGACGCTTCCAGCTTTAATGTAGAGGCAGCGTGCCAGGTAGCACATGCGATCAGTGTGCATGGTGTCGTCGTCGAAGATGATTATTTTACCGCAGTGGATGACCTTAATGCGGAGCATGAAGACCGGGGGGCGGCGCACATTGGTGAAACCAGTTTTGCAGCAGCCTTGTTCTATGGTTATGTCTGTATTGATCGCGAATCACTGATTAAGAACCTGGGCGACAACACTGAGCTTGCCAATAAAGCAATTGCAGCATTGGTCGAAGCAATCGCTCGTGTATCACCCAAAGGCAAGCAAAATAGCTTCGGTTCTTTTGCTTATGCGTCTTATATGATGATAGAGCGTGGCAACCAACAACCCAGAACCCTTTCCGCTGCTTTTTTGGCACCCATCAAGGAAAAAGACTACCTCCAGGCATCGGTCGATAAACTGGAACAGCAAGCTGAGTTTTTCGACAGGGTCTATGGTAAATGCGCCGATAGCCGAGTGAACTTTAATGCCTCGACTGGCCATGGATCGCTAAACGACGTGATTGCTCTTGCGGTTCAAGACTAGGAGGTTATATGGAATTTCTTGTCTTCAGACTGTATGGGCCACTGGCGAGTTGGGGCAATACTGCGGTTGGAGGTGTCAGGCCGACATTGGCTATGCCTACTCGTTCAGCCATTCTTGGCATGTTGGGGGCCGCGCTTGGCATCCAAAGGGTTGAGGGCGCACGATTGGATGAACTGGCTAACAGCGTCGACGTTGCAGTCAAGGCTGAGTCGCAAGGCGTGCTCCTGCGGGATTACCACACCTCGCAAGTACCCACTACCGACAAAAAAGCGATATGGCACACACGCAAGGCTGAACTGGACAGTAACCCGGAAAAGATTAACACCATCCTTTCTACCCGGGACTACCGAGCCGATGGCCATTGGGTAATCGCCTTAAACTCGAGGCCGGAAGCCAGAGTCTCACTAGGCGATATAGAAAAGGCTCTGAAGGAACCCCGATACCCATTGTCCCTGGGGCGTAAGTCATGCCCATTGGCGGCACCTCTCCAGCCTCGGTTGATTCAAGCCCCTGGCTTACAGTCGGCGTTGGACTCCGCTTTTGATCTCATCAGTGAGAACCCTGGTGCTCAGATAGCGCTATATCATCCAGAAGTGATATATCAATGGGAAGGTGAGGATTCTGAACTGGACCAAGAGGAGACCTTCGAACAGTGGGATGATCCTGGCTCCCGGCAGCGGTGGCATTTCAAGAAACGGATCGTGCACAGCACCCAAATACTGAGGAGTGCCTAATGTTTCTTTCCAGAATAAAGCCGGAACCTGGGTTTGTGGTTTCCCAGTTGACGGAGCGTGCAAATGCCGGCGACGCTTATGCTCAGCATCAGTTACTCTGGCAATTGTTTGCCAGTCATAAAAACCGGGATTTTTTATTCCGGTACGAGCAAAGCGCTCAAGGACTGTGCTACTACGTTCTTTCCTCCAGTGAGCCTGAACAAACAGTTTCTGGCATATCCTTGAGCTGTAAGCCATTCAAGCCCAAACTCTCAGTGGGCGACGTATTGGCTTATAATCTCAGAGCCAACCCAACGCGAATGCTGAAAGCTGCACAAGAGGGAAAACGGGGCCAACGCGTTGATGTGTTGATGCATGCCAAACACCTGGCCAGAGAGGCAGGTGAAGCATCGGACGAGATAGAAGCCCTTCAATACCAAGCGGCGCGTGATTGGTTGACCAGCTCACACAGGCAAAACGCTATGGGTGTTGAGTTTATATCGGAACCCGAAGTGACTGAATACCAGCAGCACCAAGTGCGCAAGGCATCAAATGGAAAAGGCCATAATGGGCTGATTCAATTTTCATCAGTTAATTTTCAGGGTTTGTTGAGGGTCGTAGAGCCGTCCCGCCTTATTGACAGTTTAAACCAGGGAATTGGCCGGGCAAAGTCAATGGGCTGTGGCTTGATGATGATACGCCGAGCCAGCTAACCGGAGCTTCATTATGGCGTTCATTAAGCTAAAGCCTATTCCGATTAAAGAGCGGCTGGCCATGGTGTTCATTCGCTATGGTCAGATTGAGGTGCGAGATGGCGCTTTTGTAGTTATCGATGAGGTAAACGGCGAGCGCAAACATATTCCTGTTGGCAGTTGTACCGCCATTTTGTTGGAACCAGGCACGCGCATTTCGCACGAGGCGGTTAAGCTTGCGGCAACCACCGGAACGTTATTGATCTGGGTAGGCGAGTCGGCAGTTCGACTTTATGCGGTTGGACAACCTGGTGGTGCAAGGTCGGATCGGTTGTTGTACCAGGCCAAGCTGGCATTGGATGAAAGCCTGCGTTTGAAAGTCGTCCGTAAAATGTTCGAGTTCCGGTTTGAAGAGGCAGCACCAGAAAGGCGATCAATCGACCAGCTTCGGGGGGTTGAAGGCGCCCGCGTTCGAGAACAGTATAAATTGCTGGCCCAGAGGTATGGCATTGAATGGCATGGGAGGCGCTATGACCCTAAAGAGTGGGATAGCTCGGATATTATCAATAAGTGTCTTTCCGCTGCGACCGCATGCCTTTATGGCGTGACTGAGGCTGCTATTCTGGCGGCAGGTTACGCACCCGCCATCGGTTTTTTACACACAGGAAAGCCGAAGTCTTTTGTTTACGACATAGCCGATTTGTTCAAGTTTGATACCGTGGTCCCCGCTGCATTTAAAGTAGCCGCGCAGAGACCGGAGTACCCTGATAGGGCGGTGAGAATTGCATGTCGTGACGCCTTTAAGGAAACGCGTTTGCTAAAACGCATTATCCCCATCATTGAAGAAGTACTCGCCGCTGGTGAGATTCAGCCGCCATCCATGCCCGAAGACTCCCAGCCACCTGCGATACCTGAACCTGACAGCCTGGGTGATTCTGGCCACAGGAGCAGCTAATGGCGATGCTCGTAGTAGTGACAGAAGCAGTACCACCCAGGCTGAGAGGGCGAATGGCAGTATGGCTGCTGGAAGTCCGGGCTGGTGTTTATGTAGGTGATGTTTCTCGCAAGGTTAGGGAAATGATTTGGCAGCAAATTGATGCACTTGCAGAAGATGGAAATGTTGTAATGGCATGGCCAGCAAACAACGATTCTGGGTTCGATTTTCAGACATATGGCAAAAATCGCCGAATGCCTATCGATGAGGATGGTTTGAGGCTCGTTAAGTTTATTCCCGACTTGCCTTCAACCTAATTTAAAAATAGGCTTGCTTCTTTAACAAGCTGAAAGGCTGAAAAGTTGGTAGATTTTTTTGCGCTTGAAAAGTGCTTTAAAATCAATCATCTACGTTAAGTCCGTTCCCCGCAGGCGCGGGGATCAACCGCGCACCTTGAGCAGCCTCGATAACGTGATCAACCGTTCCCCGCAGGCGCGGGGATCAACCAGATGGAGTCTATGCGCGAATGGGCGCGCAAACCCGTTCCCCGCAGGCGCGGGGATCAACCGAACGCATCATCAGCCACGAATCAGCCACAGGCCCGTTCCCCGCAGGCGCGGGGATCAACCGCGCATTGGTGATGAGTATCCGTTGCGCTGCATCCGTTCCCCGCAGGCGCGGGGATCAACCGCTTGGAAGGAAGATTTTTAGAGTTTATTGATACCGTTCCCCGCAGGCGCGGGGATCAACCGGCCATTATCCGCGCCATACGCTACCTGAGCGACCGTTCCCCGCAGGCGCGGGGATCAACCGTCAACACAAGCGAGGAAATAGACATGAGCGACCCGTTCCCCGCAGGCGCGGGGATCAACCGGCCAGGCGGGCAAAGCATCGGGAAGACAAGAACCGTTCCCCGCAGGCGCGGGGATCAACCGAAATGAGTGCTAAATTTTACGCAGAGGATCTTCCGTTCCCCGCAGGCGCGGGGATCAACCGCTATTGCCTGGTCTCGCCTGTACGGTGGTGCCCCGTTCCCCGCAGGCGCGGGGATCAACCGTTTATTCAAGCAATGCTTGATGAATACCGTGACCGTTCCCCGCAGGCGCGGGGATCAACCGTGTCTATGAGCCGAAGTGGGAGTGTTGGGACCCCGTTCCCCGCAGGCGCGGGGATCAACCGTCCGGACGGTGACGTGCCAAACAGGATCAGCTCCGTTCCCCGCAGGCGCGGGGATCAACCGTGGCATGGATCATTTAGCTACGTTACAAGATCCCGTTCCCCGCAGGCGCGGGGATCAACCGAGCGCGGCACAAATCCGCAAAAACGACGAAGCCCGTTCCCCGCAGGCGCGGGGATCAACCGTGTAGCAGGCCCTCAGTCTCGCCCGGCGTAATCCGTTCCCCGCAGGCGCGGGGATCAACCGGTGATCTTGAATGGAACTGGAGGCGAATTAAGCCGTTCCCCGCAGGCGCGGGGATCAACCGTAGCCGCAACCTTTGGCTTGCCGGTTGAGATTCCGTTCCCCGCAGGCGCGGGGATCAACCGATATCTGAATCACTGCCGCGCTGTGTCCGCATCCGTTCCCCGCAGGCGCGGGGATCAACCGGCCACTGAGATATTTGGCCCGGTCGGTATTGGCCGTTCCCCGCAGGCGCGGGGATCAACCGGCGGAGCATGTCGAGAGCCTGATGACTGGGAACCGTTCCCCGCAGGCGCGGGGATCAACCGATGAATTGATTGCTCGAGGATTTGTCATTGCCCCGTTCCCCGCAGGCGCGGGGATCAACCGCCTTTTCGCGTTGTTTGGCTTGGCGCTTGGCCCCGTTCCCCGCAGGCGCGGGGATCAACCGCACACGCTCAGCTTTAGGCCAGAGCCAGAAACCCGTTCCCCGCAGGCGCGGGGATCAACCGCCGAGGCACAGCAGGCATTCAACGCCTTCATCCCGTTCCCCGCAGGCGCGGGGATCAACCGGCCAGGCGGGCAAAGCATCGGGAAGACAAGAACCGTTCCCCGCAGGCGCGGGGATCAACCGGGTGTAGAGCCAGAGCTTCCGCCATTCCCGCCCCGTTCCCCGCAGGCGCGGGGATCAACCGTGCAGGGTAACGGCTGGTTTGTTACTGAAAGCCCGTTCCCCGCAGGCGCGGGGATCAACCGCTCAGCCAATACAGACCGGTACTTGTCGCTTACCGTTCCCCGCAGGCGCGGGGATCAACCGCCAATGGGATGATGACATTGCCGCCGATGTTCCCGTTCCCCGCAGGCGCGGGGATCAACCGTTTGAAGTGCGCCTGCCGTTCGATGCTAAGACCCGTTCCCCGCAGGCGCGGGGATCAACCGTATTCGCGAATTGTTTGATCCACTGTATTGAGCCGTTCCCCGCAGGCGCGGGGATCAACCGTCGGTTCCACAGCAGTACCTCGACCGGGTGCACCGTTCCCCGCAGGCGCGGGGATCAACCGAACAGACATTTCGTGATCTTCCGGGTAAACCGCCGTTCCCCGCAGGCGCGGGGATCAACCGATCCTGCTGAGCAAGCTGGGTGCCTGACTCCTCCGTTCCCCGCAGGCGCGGGGATCAACCGATCACGAGGTTCGGGCTGCCCGTCGCGCGTCTCCGTTCCCCGCAGGCGCGGGGATCAACCGTAGATGTTCAGGGCCATACACTCGACCGCGCTCCGTTCCCCGCAGGCGCGGGGATCAACCGCCGATACACGTTGCGCCTGAATTGATCGGCAACCGTTCCCCGCAGGCGCGGGGATCAACCGCTCCCGGGATAGCATCTTAATCGCCCGAGTAACCGTTCCCCGCAGGCGCGGGGATCAACCGCTCAGGGTGTGCTTGTATGAGTCGGGCGATAGCCGTTCCCCGCAGGCGCGGGGATCAACCGTCGAAATCCGCCGACAATACCAGAGAAGTGACCCGTTCCCCGCAGGCGCGGGGATCAACCGGATATGGGCGCTACGCTCGACACGACCTCAAACCGTTCCCCGCAGGCGCGGGGATCAACCGATGTTTCAGGGCTCCATGCAGGATGTCCGGCACCGTTCCCCGCAGGCGCGGGGATCAACCGACGCGGGCATCGTTGACGATGAATGCACCCCGCCGTTCCCCGCAGGCGCGGGGATCAACCGCTGTGTAAGCCCAACTCGTCATCCACAGGCACCCGTTCCCCGCAGGCGCGGGGATCAACCGGTCTACTTCATGCTCAGGAAATAGGCCATAAACCGTTCCCCGCAGGCGCGGGGATCAACCGTGGGTAATTCCGGCACAACGGCCAACCACTACCCGTTCCCCGCAGGCGCGGGGATCAACCGCCGGGGGCTCATCTGTTACTATAGACGCATCGCCGTTCCCCGCAGGCGCGGGGATCAACCGTCCCGGTGCTCTATGAAAACGGGATTAACGACCCGTTCCCCGCAGGCGCGGGGATCAACCGGTGGCTTTGGCAATCAAGAGCCGCCTTTCTGACCGTTCCCCGCAGGCGCGGGGATCAACCGCCTGTAACTGAGACGCCAATAAGAGTCATTGCCCGTTCCCCGCAGGCGCGGGGATCAACCGTTGATGGCCGCTGGTCAGACGAACGCACCCAGCCGTTCCCCGCAGGCGCGGGGATCAACCGATTCCGCAGACTCAGCGCGGCGTTAACCAGCTCCGTTCCCCGCAGGCGCGGGGATCAACCGGGCAGCAGCCAAGTCCTGATTGACACAGGAACCCGTTCCCCGCAGGCGCGGGGATCAACCGGCTTGGCAGGCATGGGCGCACAGGCTACCGGCCCGTTCCCCGCAGGCGCGGGGATCAACCGCGTGACATTGAGGCTAGGGGCGCTGAAGAACACCGTTCCCCGCAGGCGCGGGGATCAACCATAGAGATAAATCAAAGCCGCCTAGCTGCAGACCCGTTCCCCGCAGGCGCGGGGATCAACCGCTCATTCAATGCCATCCTTTGAGTAGGGTTTACCGTTCCCCGCAGGCGCGGGGATCAACCGAGGCAACCCAAGAGGCTGCGCCTAAATTTGAACCGTTCCCCGCAGGCGCGGGGATCAACCGCGCCAAAGGTCCGCCGCGACGGTACACAGGTCCCGTTCCCCGCAGGCGCGGGGATCAACCGCGCAGCTGCGTGCATCTGCCGAGGCGTATGACCCGTTCCCCGCAGGCGCGGGGATCAACCGGCGCAGTTACGCCGCTTCCTGCTGGCTGCTCACCGTTCCCCGCAGGCGCGGGGATCAACCGCGGGTGTCCGGTTCTGACGTGGTACCGGAGCACCGTTCCCCGCAGGCGCGGGGATCAACCGATTATGACCTGGAACGAGATCGGCTGATAAAACCGTTCCCCGCAGGCGCGGGGATCAACCGGAATGCCTGGACTGCCAGCGCATGCCCTTTGCCCGTTCCCCGCAGGCGCGGGGATCAACCGTGACCCGCAGCGTCGCTGAACGCCTGGCGTTTCCGTTCCCCGCAGGCGCGGGGATCAACCGGGTGTAACGCATGTCTGAACAGGAACAGGACGCCGTTCCCCGCAGGCGCGGGGATCAACCGCGATGGACCAGGCAGACGGTGAAATCGGAAAGCCGTTCCCCGCAGGCGCGGGGATCAACCGCGCGTTGGCCAGCACCCAGGGCGCCCGCATAACCGTTCCCCGCAGGCGCGGGGATCAACCGCGAGCAGGACGTCGTTGAACTGGAGTTCGGTGCCGTTCCCCGCAGGCGCGGGGATCAACCGGGCACCTTCCCCGGTTCGGCTACCAAGGAGCACCGTTCCCCGCAGGCGCGGGGATCAACCGTCATAATCTTCGCCGGCAACGAAAAGCTGCAGCCGTTCCCCGCAGGCGCGGGGATCAACCGTGGGTGGTCGGGCATTTGCTGCTTTCCGTGGCCCGTTCCCCGCAGGCGCGGGGATCAACCGTTCGCCGCTGACATCCGTATGCCCATTACCACCCGTTCCCCGCAGGCGCGGGGATCAACCGCTGGCTGGCCACCGAAGCGGGTAACCTGAACACCGTTCCCCGCAGGCGCGGGGATCAACCGTGGGTGGTCGGGCATTTGCTGCTTTCCGTGGCCCGTTCCCCGCAGGCGCGGGGATCAACCGCCGGTAATGGAGGAGGTGGCCACCACGCTGGACCGTTCCCCGCAGGCGCGGGGATCAACCGATGGCCGGCAAGCGGGTGTTCTACAACGAGGACCGTTCCCCGCAGGCGCGGGGATCAACCGCTGCCTTACAGTGCCCAACATTCTCTCTGAAACCGTTCCCCGCAGGCGCGGGGATCAACCGAGTGGCCAAAACAAGCCGAACCAGCAGCAAGCCCGTTCCCCGCAGGCGCGGGGATCAACCGACGTTACCCAGATGACGCGCAAGGCCGCCGAACCGTTCCCCGCAGGCGCGGGGATCAACCGGCGAGGAGCTAGAGCTTGAGCTTGAAGGACAGCCGTTCCCCGCAGGCGCGGGGATCAACCGTTGGATAAAGCGACCACGTTTGAAGAAACACGCCGTTCCCCGCAGGCGCGGGGATCAACCGTTGACACCATTCTCGACAAGCTGAAAGAGGCGCCGTTCCCCGCAGGCGCGGGGATCAACCGCGCGCACGTTCATTCCGGGATTTTATTTCTAGCCGTTCCCCGCAGGCGCGGGGATCAACCGATGCTTATCGAGGTGCACCCGGACGCTGCCCACCGTTCCCCGCAGGCGCGGGGATCAACCGCGCAATGTAGACGCTGACTGGCTGGGAATGGACCGTTCCCCGCAGGCGCGGGGATCAACCGCAGACGACCTTCTGATGGAGTTCACTGGGACACCGTTCCCCGCAGGCGCGGGGATCAACCGTGCTTGTTCAAGATCCAGTCTCCCGCACACAACCGTTCCCCGCAGGCGCGGGGATCAACCGAGCGTGAACACCAAGCAGCCATTGAGGCGGCCCCGTTCCCCGCAGGCGCGGGGATCAACCGAAGGCGACTCGCGTTCTGTCTGAGCGCCTGTCCCGTTCCCCGCAGGCGCGGGGATCAACCGCGATGGGAATTGCGCGAGCTTGAGCGGGAGGTCCGTTCCCCGCAGGCGCGGGGATCAACCGTCCGACCCCAATGACCACTGGTACTGGCATTACCGTTCCCCGCAGGCGCGGGGATCAACCGTGGGCTGAGTCTGTGCGGTGGCATTGGTGAATCCGTTCCCCGCAGGCGCGGGGATCAACCGGCGGGGTTGACTAACTCGGGCGATAGAGTCACCCGTTCCCCGCAGGCGCGGGGATCAACCAGTTGACTGGTTTGATAATCCGGCATTGGGTCTCCGTTCCCCGCAGGCGCGGGGATCAACCGATGGCCAGGCAAAACCATTGCCCGACGGCCAACCGTTCCCCGCAGGCGCGGGGATCAACCGCATCGCATACGCTGGCCTTATCGCATGTGTAGCCGTTCCCCGCAGGCGCGGGGATCAACCGCCCGGATCAACAATCGCGGATTGAAACGGCAGCCGTTCCCCGCAGGCGCGGGGATCAACCGCACCCCGACCCAGCCATTACCGGTCGGTACCACCGTTCCCCGCAGGCGCGGGGATCAACCGTCACCAACTTACACGGGTGGCAGCGCTCTAAACCGTTCCCCGCAGGCGCGGGGATCAACCGCGCGGTTGATGGCTTGCGGGGAACTGGCTGAACCGTTCCCCGCAGGCGCGGGGATCAACCGACTCCGCATATGCAGAAGAACCAAGACCCGCCCCGTTCCCCGCAGGCGCGGGGATCAACCGAGACATGAATGAATGGATTAGCGTTAAAGACACCGTTCCCCGCAGGCGCGGGGATCAACCGTGTGGGGATACTTGCAAGTATTGATTGAGCACCCGTTCCCCGCAGGCGCGGGGATCAACCGAAAACGAGCGGCTGCGGGCTGAGGTTGAGCGGCCGTTCCCCGCAGGCGCGGGGATCAACCGGCTTTCTGCGAGCGACAGCAGATCCAAAAGCTCCGTTCCCCGCAGGCGCGGGGATCAACCGTGCTGTTACCGGCGTCACTTGATGAAATGGCACCGTTCCCCGCAGGCGCGGGGATCAACCGGTTTCCCGCTTAACTGAATTGGCAATGTCAGACCGTTCCCCGCAGGCGCGGGGATCAACCGTGCATAACATCACCATTTTTAAAATCGATCATCCGTTCCCCGCAGGCGCGGGGATCAACCGTAGTTTTGGAGGCATGGCGTATCGTGTTGTGCCCGTTCCCCGCAGGCGCGGGGATCAACCGAGCGCCAACAGCAGTACGTGCAGGAACAGGCGCCGTTCCCCGCAGGCGCGGGGATCAACCGGGCCTCCGCTATATCGAACGTGCTAGCTACCACCGTTCCCCGCAGGCGCGGGGATCAACCGTCACCTATAAATTCAATATGAATCCACCTAAGCCGTTCCCCGCAGGCGCGGGGATCAACCGTAATCGACGGTAAATTCACCCGGCATCGTTAACCGTTCCCCGCAGGCGCGGGGATCAACCGCGCCGGACCAGCTCACGTCTGCGAGTCTCCATCCGTTCCCCGCAGGCGCGGGGATCAACCGTCGAGACCTACGCCGGGGAAGCGATACCGGTGCCGTTCCCCGCAGGCGCGGGGATCAACCGCGCTTTTTCGATGGCGCCAACCGGGTGTTTCACCGTTCCCCGCAGGCGCGGGGATCAACCGGCCGAAATCGAGCGCGACACCTACACCGTAGTCCGTTCCCCGCAGGCGCGGGGATCAACCGATGGCGAATAAAATCGTATGTCCCAACTGCGGCCGTTCCCCGCAGGCGCGGGGATCAACCGTTCTTTGTCCATTAATGCGGCGCGCTGGTCAGCCGTTCCCCGCAGGCGCGGGGATCAACCGCTCAGGCTGTCTACTTTTTCGTCAAACTCGGACCGTTCCCCGCAGGCGCGGGGATCAACCGAGCTCCTTCATTACGATCCGGAAACCGGAATTCCGTTCCCCGCAGGCGCGGGGATCAACCGATGAATCATTCACCACGACGATTCTAGGCGGCCCGTTCCCCGCAGGCGCGGGGATCAACCGTCAGGACGCGACATTATCGGACGTACTCAACGCCGTTCCCCGCAGGCGCGGGGATCAACCGCCATCGCTAGGGAATCCCAGCAAACCGTCGTCCCGTTCCCCGCAGGCGCGGGGATCAACCGGCCGAATCAAATACTTCTTATGGGCCGTATAGCCGTTCCCCGCAGGCGCGGGGATCAACCGGCCGACTCGGCGCTATGAGGGTCATCCCATATCCGTTCCCCGCAGGCGCGGGGATCAACCGCCCGCAACCGTAATGCAGAGGTAGACCGCAATCCGTTCCCCGCAGGCGCGGGGATCAACCGATCAATTCTTTAGCCACGCAAAAGGGCGTTTCCCGTTCCCCGCAGGCGCGGGGATCAACCGCAAATACGGCATAAATCCCCCTCTTTAGCGCGCCCGTTAAGCATCTGTTTGATCTGCTGCGCCCAGTTCTTTCGGGTCCTTCGTTCCGTGATCGCGATGGCGCTTGCCGGCCAGAGGCTCCACTTCCATGAAGATCTCAGCCACACCGTTTCTGACGTATTCGTTGTCCATTCGCATCGGTTGTCCTGGCTTGCAGGGTATCGGCGTATGAATTTCACTGATCAGTTGCTTGCTGGATTCGTCCATACATACCACCGGATAATCGGGATCATAAGGAAGTTGATAGACCTCCAGTACATCCTCCATCGCTGCTACAAAGGCTGGGCTCCCTTGCGGCGGGATTTTCCAGTATTTACTGAGGTGAGGTTTAAGTTCGTTTTTTTTAAAAACCCGTTGCACAGTCATATGTGAAACGGAGGCGGAAAATTCAAGTTAAACGGCTTTGTCTGCCTGTAATCTGACGGTCCAGCGCTTGTATCCCTCTGGGGCATCCGAGCACGCCAAAGCTATCAATAGTGCCTTAAAGGCTCCGTCGAAAACGACGTCGCGTGACGGCTTTCCCAGGGTTTCCGTACCAAGGCCGCTTAGCCCTTCCTCAACGAAACGTTTCTTGAGGTGTTCCATAGTTCGAGGGTGACTCCCAGTGCTTCTGCTACATTGGCAACCGTCCATGCGGGACCATCAGCACCGGCATCACACAACAATAATGCACGAGCATGGATAAATTTCTTGGCTCCGATTTTTCCATTGCGTGTTAACGCTTCAAGGTCTTCACGTTCTTCTTTGGTCAGTGTGACGCGATATCTTAGCGACATGGCAACCTCCTATGATTGCCATCAGTATATAATGCGCAATATTAAATGTTACATTGTACTAGGTACTTTTGACTTAATGACGATTTCTGCTCGTCGCAAACACGCTTTGACCAAGCCACTGCCAAAGGTGTCTCGAGTCGGCTCTGCTGCCCCGAACCACAAGTCGGCGGGCTTCTTGTTCCGTGGCCGGATCACTGTCACCCGTCCATATGTCAGTCAGGCTTGCAACGCTGGCCTCCAGTACCAACGTCAGCTCATGGCCCGGGTCTTCCCGGCATAGGTCAACCTCTCCGTCGGCAGCTACAAGCCACCAGTGTCGCTCCCGGGGCCGGGCGTCGTTTAGAAAAAAGTGGATAACCACTCTGCGGTCAGCGGGGAATTCGTCACTGTGCGCGAAACGGCGGATGTCCCACATCAGGAAGCCGGCATCGAGCTGGTTAGCTTGCAACCGGCTGCCAATCCACCTCGACCCCCAGTGACCGATGGCCAGGATGATAGGGCGTAGCTCTTCTCCCGCAGGGGTAAGCACATACTCAACGTTATTGTCACTCTGGACGCGCATGAGAACGCCGACCTCTTCCAGTTTCTTCAGGCGCTGCGCCAAAAGCGTTGCCGACATCCTCGGTACTCCGCGGCGTATCTCATTGAAATGAGTGCTCCCGCAAAGCAGCTCCCGCACGACCAGTGGTGTCCATCGTTCCCCGAGAATTTCCGACCCCCGGGCCACGGTGCAGAATTGTCCATAGTTAGTCATAAGTTTCGACTCCATGGGAAGGGGTGGCGCCCCGATCATTCATCCTATTCCTTTCATTGGCGCCTGGCACTCCATTTTCTGGACTATCGGCGGCTGCCTGTTAGGCAGATAGTCATTGCTGGGCTCACCGGAAACCAACCTCTGAGTGCGCTCCCAGCCTGCCAGGCGTTTCGCCCAGGCTAATTTCTCTCAGGAGGACATGACCATGGCAAAAATAGCGATAGTTCAGGAACCCCCGGTTTTTCTGGATCGGGAAAAGACCATAGAAAAGGCCGCCCAGCTGGTGCGGGAGGCTGCCGATAAAGGAGCTGAACTGGTGGTTTTCTCGGAAACTTTTATTCCAGGCTACCCCGCCTGGATATGGCGGCTGAAACCAGGCGGTGACTGGGGGTTGTCGGAGCAATTGCACGGGCGCTTGTTAGCCAACTCGGTGCAACTTGGATCTGACCAGTTACAGCCCCTTCTGGATGCTGCAAAGGAGATGCGGATGACGGTTGTGTGCGGCATCAATGAACGCGATGGTGACTCCAGCCGAACCACAGTCTATAACTCCGTGCTGACCATCAGTCCGCAAGGCATTGTGCAGAATTGCCACCGCAAACTCATGCCGACGAACCCGGAGCGCATGGTCTGGGGGTTCGGCGATGCCAGTGGCTTGAAAGTTGTCGACACACCCATTGGCCGGGTGGGCTCTCTTATTTGCTGGGAGAATTATATGCCGCTGGCGCGCTACGCTCTGTTCGCGCAGGGCATCGATATCTATATCGCCCCGACCTACGACAGCGGTGATCGCTGGCTTCGTACCTTGCAGCATATAGCCCGGGAAGGCGGGTGCTGGGTTTTGGGGGCGGGCAATGTGCTGCGTACCCGTGATCTACCCGAAGACTTCCCGGAGGCAGGGCGCTTGTATCCGGACAAGGAAGAATGGATCAACTCTGGTGATTCGGTGGTCATTTCCCCCGCGGGAGAGATAGTGGCGGGACCACTACGGCAGGAAACCGGCTTGCTGCTGGCTGATATTGATGTGGGTGAAGTGACTGCGGCCAGGCGGAGCCTTGATATCGCCGGTCACTATTCGCGGCCTGACATTTTTTCACTGCAAGTGAATACCCGTCAGCAAAGACCGGTCAGTTTTAACGAATAGGGGCGACCAATACCCTGTAGCAATAAAGTCGAGGTGTGTCATGAACGATTAGGCCAGTTAGGAAGCGTTTCAGGAGAGTCAGGTTTAATGACCCTATTGATCAATAGTGGTACCGCAACTGTGCAATGAGCAAAGCGTCATCCGTGACCTTATAAACGATGCGGTGTTCTTCG
>NZ_JBBECH010000085.1:0-1926 GCF_040881935.1 Saccharospirillum sp.
GGGTCGGCGTGGATCCGTCCATGGAGCCTAGACCGCAGCATCCATGCTGCGGACTTCCCCGGCTAGGTACACCCGGTACCAGGCACTCAGTGGGCTGCCAATTCTGAAGCTTGGATTAATTGAAAAAGGTACGGCGGTTAATTCCCCGGTAAACAGAAGACAATAAGACTGGAGTACGCAATGGCACAGGTTCGATACGGCGTTTTGGGATGCGGCATGATGGGGCAGGAACACCTGCGTAATCTGGCGTTAATAGAAGGCGCTGAGGTTGTCGCAATTTTTGAACCCGACGCAGCCATGCGCGATGCCTGCGCTCAACTGGTGCCCGGTGCCAGCTTTGTCGACTCGGTCGAAGCCCTGTGCGCTCGGCCTGATCTCGATGCCCTGCTGGTTGCCAGCCCGAACCATTGCCATGCCGACCAGTTACTGACCCTGCTGGCACATACCAAATTGCCGATTCTGATCGAAAAACCGCTGGTCACCCGCATCGACGATGTAGAGCCCGTCCGCGCGGCCGTGGCGGCGCACCCGGCGCCGGTTTGGGTGGCCATGGAATACCGCTACATGCCCCCGGTGACTCGCCTGCGCGAACACGTACAAGCCGGTGATGCCGGGCCCGTATCGATGCTCAGCATTCGCGAGCATCGCTTTCCGTTCCTGCCGAAAGTGGGCGACTGGAACCGATTCAATGCCAACACCGGCGGTACCCTGGTCGAAAAATGCTGTCACTTTTTTGATTTGATGCGGCTGTTGCTGGAAAGCGAAGCGACCTCGGTGATGGCCAGTGCCGGGCAGGATGCTAACCACCTCGACGAAGCCTACAACGACCAAACACCGGATATTCTCGACAACGCCTACGTGATCGTGAACTTCGCCAACGGCAAACGCGCCATGCTGGAACTGTGCATGTTCGCCGAAGGCTCGCGCTACCAGGAAGAAATCAGCGCCGTAGGTGCAACCGCCAAGGTCGAATGCCTGGTGCCCGGCCCCGGCCGCTTCTGGCCCGACCACCTGGGCGAGCCACCAACACCCAAGGTTATCGTTAGCCCACGCGACCCCAAAGGCCCAATAGAATCCAACATCCCGGTCGACCCGGCCCTGCTGGAAGCCGGCGACCACAACGGTTCTACCTTCTATCAGCACCTGGGCTTTTTCAAAGCCATCACCGAAGGCGCCCCGGTGGAGGTTACCGTAGAAGACGGCCTGAAAGCCGTCGTTCTAGGCCTGGCCGCCCAGGCCTCCGCCCAGGAAGGCAAAACCATGCGCATCACCAACAGCGGCTTTGGTTTCGAACCCGCCTAAACCCCGGCCCGGCTTCGGCCGGGCTCAAACCACCCACCTCACTTGTTCCTGTCGATAACCCCGTAGGAGGGCAGTCCCCTGCGCGACAGGAAGCAGAACCAACCACAGAACTTAACACCTGAAACCTACCAAAACAGGGCAGAGGGGGGCGCAAACGACACTCCCTACCACATAACTACTTGCCAACTCCATCGCAGAGTGCCATGGTGTCAATACAACCTATTTTGCCTTGGTGTGCCCTGTAACCGGCCGGGCGGTAGCGAATCTAATCGATTTTCATGCCTCATTTTGTTGTTCCAATCAGTCGCGCATCAAATTCCGAATTTGCGTTGAATCGACTCTAGCCAGTAACACCAAATGATGGATGTGTGAACTTCATTGCAACCAGAGACTAGATCGCGACGCATATACCGGGGAAAAACCGGAATATGCGTCGCTTCAGACGCTGATGTCTGGAATCAGCGTCTGAAGCGACGGATTTGCTGGTTTTGATATCACGTAGGTGTGGCAGCGTAATCTGACTGAAAGACCACAGTAGCTAGTCTTTAGCAGTAGCGCTCTGTAGGTTATGTGTCGCATCTGCCGGAATAACTGGCGGAGGCGAAGATGAATAAGCTGTTAGCG
>NZ_JBBECH010000086.1:0-1897 GCF_040881935.1 Saccharospirillum sp.
ATCGACGAAATGACGCTCGCCAAGGACGCGGCGATTCGCGAGGACGAGGAGCGCGCCGTGCGCCTCGGCGTGCCGATGGCCGAGTATCTGGCCGATCCGTGCCCCGAACCATCGCTCACCAGCGGCATCGCGCACCGGCTCATCACGCAATCGGCGCTGCATGCTTGGCACGCGCACCCGCGCCTGAATCCAGACTACCGGCCAGAGCAAGACGATGTTCTCGACGCCGGCAGCCTCGCGCATGCGCTGCTGCTCGAAGGCGAGGCGGGCCTGGCAATCATCGAGGCCGATGACTGGCGCACCAAGGCCGCGAAAGAGGCTCGCGAGGCGGCGCATGAGGCCGGACTGATTCCCGTGCTCGCCCGCAAGCTCGAACCCGCGCGCAGGATGGCCGAGATTGCACGCGCGGCGCTCGCCAACTGCGGCGATCTTCCGATGCCGCTCGCGGCATTCGACGCCGAAGTCACGCTGCAATGGCTGGAGCCGGTCGGCATCTGGTGCCGCGCACGCGCTGATTTGATGCGCAAAGATCGTCGCGTGATCGTGGACTATAAAACCACGGGCGGCAGCGCGTCACCCGATGCCTGGATTCGCAATCAGATGATCCCGCTCGGCTACGACCTGCAGGCCGCGTTCTACCAGCACGGCAACGCGCGCACGGCAGGCCCGGAGCTCGCGCAGTTCATTTTCTGCGTACAGGAGAACTACCCGCCGTATGCCGTGTCGTTCGTCGGCCTCGCGCCCGCCATGTGGGATATCGCCGAGCGCAAGCGCGACTACGCGGTGCAGCTCTGGGCGTCCTGTATGAAGTCGAAGAAGTGGCCGTGCTACCCGAACCGCATCGCGTACTCGGAGCCGATGCTGTATCAGCTCGCGCAGGCAGAAGCCTACACGACGCAGGCGAGAGATGGCATCGACGAAATGCTTGAGAGGGCAACCGTATGAGCGAGAATTTCAGCTTCCGGCCGGCGGTGCGCGAGAACGTAGGGCTGCTCATCGGCCTCGCCGGCGCAAGCGGATCTGGTAAGACTTACACCGCGATGCGGCTCGCGAAGGGCATCTGCGGCGACAAGCCCTTTGCGGTCATCGATACCGAAGCTGGGCGCGCCAAGCATTACGCCGACGCCTTCCGCTTCGACCACGGCGACCTGAAGCCGCCGTTTTCTCCTCTCGCCTACGCCGAGGCCATCCGCGCGGCAGACGAAGCAGGCTATCCGGTTATCGTCGTCGATTCCGTCTCACATGAGCACGCGGGCGACGGTGGACTGCTCGACATGCACGAAGCCGAACTCGAACGCATGGCAGGAGACGACTGGAAAAAGCGCGAGGCCGTCAAGATGGCCGCCTGGATCAAGCCGAAGGCCGGCCACAAGCGCTTTGTTTCGAAGCTCCTCCAAGTACGCGCGCACCTGATCCTGTGCTTCAGGGCCGAAGAGAAGATCGAAATGGTGCGCGGCGAAACCGGCAGAATGGAAGTCCGCAAGAAACAGACCTCGACCGGCCTCGACGGCTGGTGTCCGATCAGCGAAAAGAATCTGCCGTATGAACTCACGGCGTCATTTCTGCTGCTCGCCTCGCGTCCCGGCTATCCAATGCCGATCAAGTTGCAGGAGCAGCACAAGGCGCTGTTCCCGCTCGATGCGCCTATCGACGAGACATCAGGCCGCAAGCTCGCCGACTGGGCCAAAGGCTCGCCGCAGCCGGGGGACCGCCAAGGTTCCTCCGCCCTACGTAGCACCGAGGCATCCCCGGCTGCCGGCGACCAGGATGAAGCGATCGACGAGGCGCAGCTCGCCGACCTGCGCGCGCTGCTGGAAGAGATCAAGGACGGCGAGGCGCGCTTCAAGCGCCAGGCGAAGGTCGAGCGCATCTCGCTCCTGAAGCGCTCGGAATTCCC
>NZ_JBBECH010000087.1:0-24142 GCF_040881935.1 Saccharospirillum sp.
AAAACTATTTAATGAGGGGTGAAAAATTGACTGTTTGTTCCTAATCTTTACTTAGTAAGCTGTGTATGAATGCATTATCAGAGTTGCTTTGTCTGATGCGTCGAATCAATAGGGTCTACTGTAAATGCGGTCGCATCCCGAAAGCAGTAGGGACTGCTCGACGCATCAAGTTCAATTAAGCAACGGAACCATCCAGACATCCAGCATCAATGTTCAGCGGAAAATCATTTCGCCCTGTCGTATTTTCTACTGCCAGGATGCAGCGTCACTTTGCGGCGTCCCGAAATACCGGTAATGCCCGCTCGATCATTTCGGCGCTGGCGGTAAGGCTGATCCGAAAGTGGCGTGGTCGCTCGAAGAGGGTGCCGGGCATTACGAACACGGACTGTACGGCCAGGGTTTCTGCAAAACGCACCGCGTCACCTCCCGGTGCCTCTCCCCACAGGTAGAAAGTCCCTTCCGGATGAACCATTTTATAACCCCACTGCTCGAGCGAGTGGAGCATTCGATCTCGCTTCGCGGCGAGGGCTTCAAGATCGATCGAAACAGTCTCCAGGGCGGCCACCGAGTACTGCATGATTGCGTTTGGAAAGGTCCAGCCCATCGACATCTGGACGGAGAAGGTCGCACTTTGCAGTTCTTGACGTTGCTCTATGGGGAGCAGCGGTGAGATCGCCAGATACCCGAGCCGCTGCCCGGGGGCAAGCAGCACCTTGCCGTAGCTGTAGTCGATCAGCGTCCACGGATAGAGCTCGGCGGGGCTCACAAAGGGCACGTTGTCGAATCGGAGGCGTCGGTAGGGTTCGTCTGAGAGCAGCCAGATACGCGCGCCAATGCGGTCAGACGCGGCATCGAGCAGATTGGCGAGCGCCTGCAGCTGCGCTCGTGAGTACACCCGGCCGGTGGGGTTGTGCGGGCTGTTGACGACGACCATGCGGGTGTTCGGCGTTATGGCCGCTGCGATCGCTTCCAGGTCAAGGTCGAAGTCGGGTTCGCTCAGGCCGACTTTGACCGGAACAAGATCTGCGGCCCGCAGCATAGGCGCGTAGCAGAACCAGCCGGGGACCGGGATGATCACCTCGTCGCCGGCATCGAGCACCAGGCGAAAGGCGAGCGCAATGGCAGCGAAGGCGCCTTGCGTCAGCGCGATATCCTCGGGTTCAAAATTAAGCGCAAGCTCGCGGGAGAGTGACTCGGCAATAAAGGCCCGCGGCTCGGGCTCACTGATTTTGTAGGCAAACCAATCAGGGTTCTGTGGTTGGAGGTTTCGGGCGAGGGCATCCACAAGACCGGCAAGTGGCATTTCGTGAGGGTTACCGAAGGTGAAGTCACACGCCCCCTCAGCTCCCCGCGCTTCCCCGTAGCTCGACCGAAGGAAAAAGTCCTCCACCGTGGTGAATTCTGCTGCCGCAAAGCGGCTTCGTTGTGATAGTACCGTCATGGCTTGCTGTTTGGCTTTCAGCAGGCCAAGATCAGTAGCAGTAGGTTTCCGGTCTTCCCGGGTAATGGCTATTTGTTCCATGCTGGTTCTCCTTTCCGAATAAGGGGTAAGGCAGGACAATGATTCATCTCGGGGTAATGGTCGCGAGATTTTCGACTATAAAGAGTCAACGAAGATTCAACGTGGGAGCGAGCGTTGAAATGCTTACTAACCAAGTGAATCGAGCCCCCCCCATTAAGCCATCGGACTTTCAAGTCCGGCTCCTGGGTTCCCTGACTCTGGTGCAGGACGGGACTAGCCTGGACCTCCCTACCTCCCGCAAAGTCCGAGCTCTGTTTGCCTACCTGGCTTATGCCCGACACCCGGTTCACCGCGCCCAGCTGTGTGACCTGTTGTGGGATGCCCCAAACGATCCCCGCGCGGAGTTGCGCTGGTGCCTGAGTAAGATTCGCCGATTCACCGAGGATGCCCGGTTCCGGTTACTGACCGAAAGCGATACCGTCTGGATCAGCCCGGAATGTGCTGTTGATGCGGTCGAGGTGCTTCAGGCGGTCAAATCCGGCGTGGCGCACCTCGACTGTACCCGGCTTTCCGGGCTGAACCGGTGTTTTCGGGGAGATTTTCTGGAGGGGGTGGATCTGGATGCCCGCTTGCCGTTTGTGGGCTGGTTAACGGCTACCCGACGCACCTTTCGTCAGGCGCAAACCGCCATTCTCGAACGTCTTGTTACCTTGCAGACGGACGACCCGGAACAATACCGGACCGAGGTAGAACAATGGCTTGAACTGGCGCCGTTTGACCTCCGGCCGCATCGACTGCTGTTCGACATCCTATCCCGGGAGGGCAGGCTCCGGGAGGGCGAAGAACATTTGGCAAACTCGGTCCGTCGGTTTGAAGCCGAGGGTTTGGATGTCATGGCACTGAAGCAGGCCTGGCAAGGTGCCCGAGGTCGGCTCCGGACGCCGTCGGATGCCTTCGTGGTCGACACCGTCGCAGTCCAGGCCCTGGCTCCTACGGGTACCGGGCGTCGCGCCTGCGTCGTGATCATGCCTTTTACCGAGCCGCAGCAGGCCCAGGGGGACGGTGGCCTGGCCGATGCGTTGACACACGACATCATCACCCGTCTCGCCAAGCTCAGAAACCTGTTCGTCATCGCGCGTGGCACGGTATTCACGCTGCGTGATCGCGACATCGGGCCAGATGAGGCGGGGCGCCTGCTGCGCGCGGATTATGTCATCAGTGGTGCGCTGGAACGCCGGGCCGGGCGGTTGCGCGTCGAGGTCGAGGCCACGGAAACCGCGGCTGGCCGAATTATCTGGTCGGAAACCTATCAGCGACGTAGCGACGATACTTTGCTGGTGCTACAGGAGATCGGAGACGGCATCGTTGCTTCGGTCGACAGCGAGATCGAACTCGTCGAGACGAGTCGGGCGCTGCTTAAGCCCGTCACCTCCCTGGATGCCTGGGAGGCCTATCACCGTGGCCTCTGGCACATGTACCAGTTTAATCAGGCCGGGAATGAAAACGCCCAGCATTTTTTTAGCCTCGCCCGGCGATTGGATCCGACCTTTGCCCGGGCACATGCGGGCATGTCATTCACCCACTTCCAGAACGCTTTTTTGCATCGGCCGTCCGACCGGGCACGTGAAATCGAGCTAGCGCTCGACACCGCCGGTGAAAGTCTGGCCACGGACGACCGGTCTCCCGCTGCACACTGGGCCATGGGGCGGGCACTCTGGCTGCGCGGGGAGCTGGGCCAGGCCGTGGGTGAATTGGAACGCACGATCGAGCTCAGCCCGAATTTCTCCCTCGGCCATTACACCCTCGGTTTTGTCCGGTCTCAGTCGGGAGACCCGTTGGAGGCCATCCGATCGGTTGACCAGTCTCTGGCGCTCAGTCCTTTCGATCCACTTCTGTTCGCTTCCTATGCGGCGCGGGCACTTTCCCACCTGCGTCTGCATCAGTATGCCGAAGCCGGGGACTGGGCGTCCAGGGCCGCAGCGCGCCCCAATGCGCACATCCATATCGTCGCTATCGCAGCCTACTGTTTGCAGGCGGGCGGGCAGGTGCGCGAAGCGCAGGTTCATGTCTCGCGCCTGTATCGGCTGAACCCGAACTATGGGATTAACGACTTTCTATCCGCTTTTCATTTTTGTGAGGAGGCGAAGGCGTTGTTACGCAAATCCGCCTGGGAATGAGGGCTTTCAAATCACCCTACCGCATAGATGAGGATTTGATGCATTTGGCGTTGATTGCTGGCACTACCCAGCATCGGAAGCCTATAGAGCAACTTGAGTATTGGGCCGAGTTGGGTCGCAAAGTCGAGCAGCAATTGAGCTTGGAGGTTTTGAGGTTTCTTTTGTATATCAATTCTCCGTATCCAATACTTTCCGGACTTTAAACGCAAGTTCACCTCGCCGGTAGGGTTTGCTTAGCAGCTCAACCCCCGGATCCAGTCGCCCTTGATGCACGATGGCGTTTTCGGTATAGCCAGAGGTATAGAGCACTTTCAACGAAGGGTACTGGCTCAGCGCCTGATCTGCGAGTTCACGCCCATTTAAGCCGCCTGGCATGATGATGTCTGTCAGCAGCAGGTCTATATCTGGATGACGGTGTAACGCTGTTAGGGCTGCAGGCCCTGAATTGACACTGGTTACGCGGTATCCAAGCGATTGTAACTGCTCTTTGATGTGCTCACGGACCAAGTCATCATCTTCAGCAACCAGTATGTACTCACTTCCCCCTTGTAATTGTGGGTTTGTGTAAGGCGTTTCATCAGTTGCCAGTGAGACATCGGATCTGGGAAAGTACAGCTTTACTGCGGTACCTTCACCGGGTTCGGAATAGAGCTTTATGTGTCCGCGAGTCTGTTTGGTGAACCCAAAAACCATGCTGAGACCGAGCCCGCTTCCCTTACCGATCCCTTTGGTTGTAAAAAAAGGATCAATGGCACGATTAACGGTGTCGCTGTCCATTCCAACGCCCGTATCGGTCACACAAATCAAGACATAATCACCGGGTACTACGTCGTGATGATAGGATGCATATTCTTCATCGAGCTGAATATTAAACGTTTCAATAATGAGTTTTCCACCCCCTGGCATGGCGTCTCGGGCATTCACGACGAGGTTGAGCAGGGCCGTGTCCAATTGATTATCATCCAGCTCTGTTATAGCCAAATCAGGGGCGCCTATAAACTGAAATTCAATGTTCTCCGGCAGCGTTCGGCGGATCAGGTCGCCCATTGCCTGTATTTTCTGATTGATATTCGTCGGCTTGGGTATCAGTGGCTGACGCCGGGCGAATGCCAGCAGTCTATTGGTTAATTCGGCGCCACGAGCAGCGGCAGAGACCGTCATTTCAGCCATCTCTTTCAGTTTTACATCGGTTATCCTGTCAGCGAGTTCTTCTGAATTACCCATTATAACCGTTAGTAGATTATTAAAATCGTGGGCGACACCACCGGTAAGATGACCTATTGCTTCAAGTTTCTGAGATTCTCTGAGTCTCTTTTCCAAGTCCATCCGGTCAGTGATATCGAGCATACTGCCAACCATACGCCAGGGTTTCCCGGAAGGCGTTCGAATGACAAACCCGCGGTCAATTACGGTCGCAACCTTCCCATCACCCTTTACAAATCGATACTCTTCCCGCCAGTGTTCTTTGGTGCCGTTTATAACCTCATGAATGCTCTTTTCAACCCGCTCCAGATCGCTCGGGTGTATGCGTCGGGTCCAGGACTCCGGGCCGGGTTCGAGTTCATCATGCGTGTAATGGAATAATTCGTACATGGAATCGTTCCACCAGACTTCGTTGGATTCGAAATCCCAATCCCAGATGACATCATTGGTTGCTTGGGATATCAGCCGAAACCGTTCCTGATTGAGTCGAATGTCGGCTTCCTGTTGCTTGCGTTCGTTGATGTTTCTTTGAACGGAAACAAAATGGGTACAATTCCCCGTATTATCGACCAGAGGGGCGATATCAATCTCTGACCAATAAGGTTTCCCGGCTTTTGTGTAGTTGATCAGTTCTACGCGCACAGGCTTGCGGTCAAGCAATGCCTGGCTAATTTGGTTGAGTTGACGGGCATCCGTATCAGCGCCCTGCAAGAACCGTGGTGTTCTGCCAATAGCCTCATGGCGTGAGTAGCCAGTCGTTTTCTCGAAGGCATCGTTAACATAGACAATAATGGGGCCATCGGGGCTTTCCAGAGGTGCGGCCTTGGTGATAATCACCATGTCATTCTGGCGCTCCAGCGCAGCCTCTATCATGCGAAGTTGTGCCTGCCGCTCCCGATCACCACTTACATCCCGAAAGTATATGGCCAGGCCATCAGGTATCGGATAGGCCGTGATGGTTAACCACTTGTTCAATGGTGGATAGAAGGTGTCAAACCAAACGGTTTTCTGATGCTCCATCGCGTACTGATATTGATGTTGGAAAATACTGTCTACCGCTTCCGGGAATTCGTGCCAAACATTTGTCCCAAGTAGTGTCTGACGGGATCTCTCCAGTACCACTTCTGCCTGCTGATTGAGGTAGGTGAACTCCCAACGCTTGTTGAGCGTAAAGAATGCATCGCTGATGCTTTCAAGGACATCAAGGCGTTGCTGGTACGCCATGTCTGCTCTTTCCTCGGCGACTCTTAATTGTGTTATGTCCTGAAAAGCGCCCTGTATCGCTACGGTATTACCCCCGTCATCACGCTCCGCAACACCGATGACACGTGCCCACAATCGCTTTTTGTTGGCGGTTATCAATTGGCAGGTCACATCAAAATCTGTGCCGGTTAATACGCAGTTATTCAAGGCTGCCCTGATAGAGTCTCTGTATTCAGGGCTGTAGAATGAAATGGCTTCATCAAGTGAGGGTGGCGAGTAACCGGCTGGAGTTTCGTGTATTAAGGCGGTTCCCGATGTCCAGATTATTGTTTCGGGATTCAGCTCGACACGCCAGCCGCCCAATTTAACTTTCTCTCTAGCCAAATGAAGTAGCTGCTCTGCTTGTGTGAGGTCTTTCCGGGTTCTGGTGTATGCAGTGACATCTTCTACCCGGTGAATGATGTATTCGATGTTTCCTGAGCTATCAAGAACGGGAGTGTTTACCGGACTCCAGTACCGTTCTTCAAACTGACCGTCTGGCAGTGGTATTGGGTAACGTTGCACGCCCATCACATCAGGAATTTTAAGGGACTTGACTCTCTTCAGTGAGCCGAGCAGATTACTTGTTCCATCGGCTAGTGGGTCTCCCGGTATGTCGGGAAAGACATCAAACAGGTTTTTTCCGATAATATCCTGTTCCAGCGTTTTGGTGGCTTGCAGGTAAGCGCCACTGACTGAGACAATATCAAAATTGTGTGGGTCCAATATAAGAATTTTTCCGGCAGCCGCTTCGAACAATCGAAGGCGTGCTTCGTCACTTAACCTCTTCATGCTGACGTTCCAGGCAAGTTGCTTTTCCATGTGGCTACTGCATGACTGTTCATGGGTTTCGCTATGTAATAGCCTTGTGCTTCGTCACAGCCAATCTCATACAAGAAGTCCAGTGCCCAGGCATCCTCAACACCTTCGGCGGTTACATTGAGCCCCAGGGATTGCCCCAGGTTGACAATCGCAATAACGATCTTTTGGGACTCTTCTGAGATGGCAAGGTTCTTTATAAACATTTGATCAATCTTCATTTCCGAAAAAGGCAGCCGAGCCAACTGGACCAGTGACGAATAGCCAACCCCAAAGTCGTCGATCGACAGATGAAACCCCTTGATGCGAAATTGAGTCAGATTTTCCAAAAGCGCCAGAGGATTGTCCATGCTGGCTGTTTCGGTCACCTCCAGTATCACCTGAGACGGTTCAACGTCAAATTCTTGGCACTTATTCACAAGCCAACGCGGAAAATTTTCGTCTTTCAGGTTTATTGGAGACAAGTTAAGAGCAATTTTTACCTGTTGACTCTTCGCATATTGTGGAAAATTGGTAAGTGCATAGTGGTAAATTTGCCGACTAAGCGCATGTATCTGACCCGTTTTTTCAGCCAGTCGAATAAAAACATCGGGCGGTACCATGCTGCCATCAGGTAGTGTCCATCGTGCCAGGCACTCAAACCCTGTCAGCTCATTCCCCGAACAGGCTATTTTGGGCTGGAAATGGGCTGTGAATAGGTGTTCGTCCAGGGCTTTTGCCAGTTGCTCCTCGGTAACTGAATGGAGGTACGTTCCCTGGCTCTGAGACAATTTCGGGCTGGGCACTGTTGGTTCAGCTAACAGTAGTTGGCGAAGCGCTTTTCGGGTAAAGGGTTTGGATAATATTCCTGACACCAGAAGGCCATTTTCTGAGGCGGCTCGGGCGGCTGAATCCAGTATCCGCCCTCCGAGCCCTGATACGATGATCACAGCGGCCGGACAGTTTGATTTGGCGAGGGTGTTGAGAACCTCAACTCCGTCCCTGTCTGGTAACTGCAGGTCTACTATGAGATGGGTGGGCCTCCAGCTGTCTACCATATCAAGAAACTGATCCACATTGTCTGTATGGTCGGTTTCGAACGAGATACCCTGGGCCATCATGCACATCGTTGTTGCTACATCCAGTTCATCGTCCAGTACTAGCAAGCGCTTGATGTTGCTGGTTACTTCCATTATGGGGTTGTCCTAACTGCTGGTGGCACGGTGTGACAGTGCCATTCAAAGTGGCAGCACAGATTTGCCTGATAAGCCCCCAATTTAAGGTCATCACGCACCTGATTACAAGAGGGATCAAGGGGTTTTGATTGCCCTCTTCTGGGGTGTGCCATGTTGCCGCTCTCACCTCAGCGGGCGATCTTTCTGTGGGCTTCTGTAGGGCGCTGATCCATAGCAGAAAAACTTGGCAACAGGAGGCAGCGTCAGTTAGATTGAGGTCTAATTAGCTTGGCGTATGTCACCCACTGGACCATCAGATCACTTTGACTGACCGTAGGGCATAACATTTTGTAACATCCTATAGTTATTAGTAGTAAGGATACCTATGCAACTGACGTTCAATCGAGGACTGTTACTGTCTACATACATTCAGCTTGTTCTCAATGCCATTCTGGTATTTGGGGTCATTCTGATTGGTCTGATTCCTGTATTGGCACTTTTTTCGATTGTTGACAGCTTTCTACGCTTTGGCGCATTGGTGTCCGCCTGGTTGCTGGGGTTGGGTCTGATCTTGATGATGAGGCATCGAGATGGGCTTGGGCACGCCGTTGGCATACTCCAGGTTGTTCTATCCTGCAGTTCACTTGCGCATGCTGTGGGGTGGCTGCCAAACTTGCCTTTAATGCTGCTTCTGTATCCATCTCTCGCCATATTCAACCTGTCAACCGGGCTTTGTCTGGTCATTGGCTTTCGTTCCGCCCTGGGCCTATGGGTGTGGCGACTAACCGCACTGGTATGGTTTCCTGTAGCCTTGCTGCTGGTGATTGGGCATTGGTGGTTTCCTGTCAGTTTCATGCTGGGCAACAATGCATCGGGCACGACGCTTTCATCTGCCTATATGCTACTTGTCAGCCCATGCCTGATAATAATACCGATGCTGGGCAAGCAGTCGTTCCACAGGCTTTCCCGGGCGGCACTCTATTATGCGATGACCACCTTAATCCTTACGTGTTTGACCTGGTACTTCCTTAACCTGCAATACCATCAGTCTATTAGGGCGGCAAGCCAAAATACCCTCGAAAACCTGCAGCATGGTATTGAGCACGTGGTGAAAGACCATCAACAGATGCTATCCCGCTTTGGTCGCGGATGGGCCGCCGGACTGCTCGATACAGATCCGGACTCAGTGAATCGCCTCGCGAGAGTGTCTGAGTTGTTTCTGGAAGACATGCCGAGCTTTGATGTCGTCGCCCTGCAAGGAAGGAAAGGAGTGATTTCCAAGGTACTGGCAGAACGGGAAGGAAACAGAGTCGACTGGCAAGGTTGGCTTGATCGTGAACTGGGTGTGTTCGAAGGCTTCACCGAGGGTTCGGGTGCATTGATCACCGAACCGCAGTCTGGGCTGGTGCGTATTATCCTGACTGTCAATATCTCTGATGGCAACGGTAGACTGGTCGCTGTGGGTCGTTTTGATGATTTGATGGATCATAATTTACATCTGGATACCTCACCCTTTGCAGTGCAAGTATTGCTTAACGACGTAGATATCTATCACCTGCCCAATCATCATGTAGACATGCATTTAGACCTGATCAGCGAAGAGGTTATGACTCTGATGGGTGGCTCGGAGTTAACGCTGAAAAGTATTCACAGTGACCCTGTTGAAGAGGCATTTCTGCCGAACTTTCTGATCTTGATGGTATTTTTCGGGATGGTGCTGAGTGTGATTATAGCCATGTCCATCGAACTGGCGGGCATCAATTATAGTCGTGTTGCCAGTATGACCGCAAATGCGACGCGCCAGAAGTCAATGCGCCGAATTCAGGAAATGATTGTGAATCATGAGCCTCTGCCTTTTACCGTCAAAGCGGTGTGCGATTTGCTGGATAAGACTCTATCTGGCTATCACAGCTGTTTGTGGCAATTGGATGAGAAAGCTGCGTTGTTCTATTACCTTGCCAGCAGTGAGCTTGATAATGGTTTAAGAAAAGCGATTGCTCGCAGTATGGTACCTGCTGCAGAAGTCATCGCTCGCCTCTCCAGTCAGGGTTTCTCTGGCTCGGAATTGTTGGCCCGCAACTCACAGAGTATGGATGGTACAGGCGGTGATGTTATTAGGGGCGCCGGTTACGCCCAGTGCCAGGCGATGCTGGTGCAAACGGCGAATGGCCAAATACTGGGTGCGCTTGAGTTGTATCGGTCACAGGATGGCCGGGGATCAGATGACCGGGAACTGGATAAGCATGACTTTGAGTCCATCGATGAAATCATCCCGCTGATTGCAATGGCAATCGAACGTCATCAGGATCGTGAGACTTTGATGTACGTATCGCAACACGATGCGTTAACCGGGTTGCCGAACCGAGCCATGC
Organism: Saccharospirillum sp.; assembly: GCF_040881935.1. Lineage (NCBI taxonomy): Bacteria > Pseudomonadati > Pseudomonadota > Gammaproteobacteria > Oceanospirillales > Saccharospirillaceae > Saccharospirillum > Saccharospirillum sp. The sequence goes on from NZ_JBBECH010000087.1 coordinate 10,430, forward strand.
TCGAAAACCGATTAAAGCAGTGGTTCCGGAATACAAATTCAGAATCAGCGCCAATCTGTTTGCTGTTTATTGATCTCGATGGATTTAAACCGATCAATGATGGCCTTGGACACGCCATAGGCGATCGGGTATTGATGGATGTTGCCACCCGACTGAAGAGCCAGTTCAGACCCGATGATCTGGTTGTACGCTTTGGGGGTGATGAATTTGTTGTGCTGATTCAGGGGGTTGTGGAGCAGCTTTCAACCCAGCAATTGATCGACCGGATACTGACATCGCTGTCAGAACCTTATGGGATCGCCGAGTTGGATATTTCTGTGTCAGCCAGTATTGGCATTGCCTGTGTAACAGGCCCAAGTGAGCTGGACGATCCACTCGCGCTGGTTCAGCAAGCAGATATGGCGATGTATGATGCCAAGCGTAAAGGCAAGAACAATGCCCAATGGTACAGTGAAACATTCAGAAAGGATGTTCGTTCGCAGGTTACGCTGAGGAATGACCTACAGAAAGCATTGAAAAATAACGAATTTGAATTGCACTATCAGCCTGTAATTCTGAACAACGGTAATATTAATGGCTTCGAGGCTCTGTTGCGTTGGAATCATCCTATTCATGGTCGCGTTCCGCCCGACGAATTCATTCCGTTGGCGGAAGAAACCGGTCAAATCATTCCTCTCAGTGAGTGGGTGCTTGACAGAGCGTGTAGGGATGCTTCGAAACTTCGATTTAATGACACGGTGCGTGTTGGTGTGAACATCGCACCGCTGCATTTTCATCGATCTGATTTTATTTCCCGCCTGACCGGCATTCTGAACCAGCACAATTTGAAGCCTGAATCCTTGGTTCTTGAACTGACAGAACGTACGCTGATGGATGAACATGGCACCATGGTCCAGACGTTGGCTACCCTGAAAAAAGCAGGGTTTCGACTGTCTATTGACGATTTCGGTACCGGTTACTCCAGCCTGAGTTTTATCAGGCATCTGCCGGTCACCAGTGTGAAGATCGACAAGAGCTTCGTTGCCGACATCAACCACAGTGAACTTGATGCCGGTATGGCGCACGCCATTATCGATATGGCACATCATCTGGGATTGGGCGTTGTAGCCGAAGGCGTTGAAACTGAGGAGCAGCTTGAAAAGCTCAGAGCCTGGGGCTGTAACTCCCTACAGGGCTATCACATTTGTCGACCGGGTAATCTGGAATCGACTCTTGATTTTATACAGTCGTGGAATGGGTTTGATGGAAAGGAATAGCCGCCAGGCTTGATCACAACTTTCTGATGTCACTCTGATCAACCAGGCTCTTATTGCCATCATGCCGGAAAAAGCGTTTTCCCTGGTTGGGGTAGTCGGTAATGTCGAACGGCAGTCGCTGACCGACGACCAGGCATACCAGTGGCTCGGTGCCAGAGTTATATAACGAGTGTGCGGGGCCGTGAGTCGGGTAGGCTAGAAAGTCGCCAGGCCCAACCGGGGAGCGAGCGTCACCCAATAACGCTTCACCGGTACCTTGCTGGATTAGCAAACACTCTTCTTCATAGTGATGTGTGTGAGGCTCGGTTGAATAATGGCCAGGCTCGATGCTGATCCGATGCACACCCAGATTCTTTAGGCCTGTCGCATCACCCAGAGATTGATCAAGACGAACGGCCTGTGGGTTCATGAAATGCGTTTTCCGCTCTTGTGGCAGGTTGGCAATCTGTTCTGCAGTAATCAGCATGAGTCAGGATTCCTGATGGTTGTCATCGTATTAGGCGACAGTTTCCGGGAAAAGGATGTCTGCCAGTGCGTCTACCTGGCCATTGAACATATCAGCACCGTTCATGGTGCGGCAACCCAGGCGAATACCATACTCAAGAAACAGTGTGGCGGCGGGCTCTGTGATGGCGTCTGCCACGAACTGACCCGGTGAAATACCTTCCAGGAAGACCGGATAAGGGTCACTTGGTTTCATACCAGCCGGGGACGCGTTGGCCAGCAAGTCATAGCCCTCTGGTTGATTATCGCTCAGCTTAACTTTACCGGAAAAGAGGCTGCCTAATCGACCAACAAGCGTTTCGGCCCGGGCGGTATCCACATCATAAATACCAACCTGTTGCGCTCCCTGTTCCAGCAGCTCCCAGGCGATGGCTGACCCTGAACCTCCCGCACCGATGACCAGGGCCCGGGAATCAGCGACGTTAAAGCCACGCAAGCGCAGGCCGTTCAAATAGCCAATGCCGTCGGTGTGGTCTCCATACCAACCACCCGACGTGTTCTTACGCAGTACATTCACGGCGCCAATAATGTGGGCTCTGGCACTGGTCTGGTCACAGAGTGGGTAGGCGTCCAGCTTGTGGGGCAGGGTCAGCACGACACCCGGGACATTCTGTGCGGATAATAAAGCGGTCAGCGTGCTTTCGAGATCGTTGGCCTTAACATGCCAGGGCACGACGAGCGCATTGAGACCGCGGTGCTGCAAAACCGGGGTTAAGCCGGAGGGGGCTTTCACTTGTCCGATGGGGTCTCCTAACATCGGAACAATCAGGGTATTGCCATTCAACTGAACTGAGTTGGCATCCTGCGTCATAACATCGCTCCCTGAGCCAGCAGTTGTCGCTGCACGGACGATACATCACTGACGTGATGACGATCGGCAAAATCAGCTGCAGCGACGCCGGCAGCCTGGCCTGTGGCAAAAGCTGTTCCCATAACACGCACAGAGCCGTAAGCCTGATCATCAGCTCCAATGACCCGGCCAGCATACCAGAGGTTGTCGACGCCTTTGGCGCGCAGTGAATCGTAGGGTACCTGTGCGAAGCCGCGCCCGCCAATGGAATGATAAACCGGTTTGCCGGCTTCGGCGTGCAGTTCGATGGGCCAGGCAGCCCTTGCGACTGAGTCGTCCCGCTCAGCCCCTTGTAGAATATCGTCACGGGTAATGGTGTAGCGACTTTCCGGATGCCGGGTTTCGCGCACGCCAACCTGAGGCCCGGTGCTGACCAGATAAGCCTGTTCGCAACCCGGCAGTTGTTTGAGCATAGCGAGGTAGGCATGCGCCATTTCCCGGCCGTTCATCTCGGCCGTGGTAAAACTGCGCGAGGTCAGGTCATCCAGAGGCAAGTCGACCAGCATCCACCATAGATCCCGGGACAGTGGCAGCCGGATCAGGATGCCGCCGTCGGTTCGGGCAATGGGGTATTGGCCGTTTACATTGTAATCACCAATCGCCTTTTGCAGGTTGGCCCGGTCTATCTTGATAGAAGGGTCAACGCCGCCAATACGAAGCGGCATGGTCAGCGCCTGCAGCTTGTGTTCGCGATTGCCGATTTGATAGTCGACACCGGTCAGCATGGCCAGATTCGCATCACCGGAGGCATCGACAAAGGCATCGGCAACAACCCGGCTGCGACCTTCCATGCCCGCCAGAGTGACCGCTTCGATATCCTTGCCAGTGCGGGAGACGGCGGCGCACCGGGTATGGAGATGAGTGTCGACCTGGTATTTGCGCAGCAACCGATCCAACGCCAGTTTAAGCAGCTCGGTATCAAGCATCACAATCCAGTTACCGGTTGTCTCAGAACAATGAGGGTCTGCGCCGAGCCCGAGTGCTCTCAGCTCTGTCAACAGCTCTTCCGCAACGCCGGCTACCGCCTGAACAGGGTCTTTGCCCTGTTGGTACAAACCACAGTAGGCCAACACCTGGGACGTGGTTGCCGCGCCACCGAGGAATCCGTATTTCTCGACCAGGCACACTTTAGCTCCGGCCTTCGCCGCACCGATGGCGGCACCCACACCACCGGCACCGCCGCCACAGACGACCACGTCATAGTAGGTTGTTTCGAGATGACTCATGTGCGCCACCCCAAAAAGTAACGTTCGGCGCGGCCGATCAGGTAGGAGACGGTGAGCCCGAGTGCCGACAGAATGGCAACGCCAGCGATCAGTTGGTCGGTGGCCATCAGGCTGCCTGCGAGCAAGACGTAGGCACCAATACCGTATTGGGCACCAATCATCTCAGCGGCAACCAGCAGAATGATGGCAATGGACGCGGAAATTCTGAAGCCGGACAAAATCGCCGGCAGGGCGCCCGGGAAGATAATCTTGCGAACGATCGAAGACCAGCTCAATCCAAAGGACTGACCCATGCGAATCAGTGTCCGGTCGACGTTATCAACAGCGCCAAAGGTTGAAATCACCGTCGGGAAGAATACGCCGAACAGAATCGTGGCCACTTTGGAACCCTCGCCAATACCAAACCAGATAATGAACAGGGGCAGCAAGGCAATTTTAGGCACGGGCATAATGGCCGCTACCAGAGGAGCGATGGCAGCGCGCCCAATGGACGACAAGGCCACAAACAACCCAACGCTGATTCCCAGTATTGTCCCGGCAGTCCAGCCGATCACCAGTCGTTGTAACGAGGCACTGACGTGCAGCCAGAGCAACCCGGATTGAAACAGGTTAATGAACGCCTGTAATGACTCTCCGGGGGAGGGCAATACCAGCGCGGGAATAAAGCCACTGGTTGAGCCCCAGTGCCAGAATGCGATTAAACCAATGAATACCACGGGTGATATCCAGGGAATGGGCGACGTACGAAAACCGCCGCCACGGAAAGGGACTGGTTTTGCTGCGGCTGAGTCTGATCGAGCCGAAGTACCATGAGGAGACAGGGGTTCAGTCATCGGTTAACTCCATATCAGCGGCCAGCGCTTCATCTCGCATCAGGTTCCACAGGTATTCCTGCTTCTGTTCCATCGCGACAATGTCTTTTTTGCGGTCTGCCAGGGGCGTATCAATTTCCACGATCTCGCGGATGGTGCCCGGTCGGCGGGACAACACGACGATCTTGTGACCCAGTCGAACGGCTTCAGCAAGATTGTGGGTCACATAACAGGCGGTGAATTGTTCCCGCGTCCACAGATCGACGAGGTCGTCCATCAGCAGTTCTCGGGTTTGGCTGTCGAGCGCTGACAAAGGTTCATCCATCAGCAAGACAGCGGGATTGACACAGAGCGCGCGAGCAATGGCAACGCGCTGCTTCATACCGCCGGATAGCTGGCGTGGCAGCGCTTTGCGAAAATCGGTGAGTTTGGTGCGTGCGAGTACATCGTTGATGATGGCGGCGGCTCGGTCGGGTTGAATGCGGTGATCTTCAAGCGCTAACGATATATTCCCTTCCACGCTGCGCCAGGGCAACAGGGCAAAGTCCTGAAAAATGTAGGTCAGAGGGTTAAGGCAACTGTCCGGGGGCGAGCCAATTTGTAAAACCTCGCCTGAAGTAGGTCGCTCCAAACCACCCAGAAATCGCAGCAGTGTTGACTTGCCACACCCTGACGGGCCAATAATGCAGACAATTTCACCGCTTTTGATGTCGAAATTAATGTCCGACAGGATATTCACATCACCGTATTGGTGGTGAATATTATTGAGAGACAAATCCATTCGGATGCTCCTGTAGTAAGGCAATATCGCAAGGGCTTTTCGTAAACGCTGATCATAGATAAAGGCAGCGTCTGCACGACCCGGCCAAAGCGGGGTCGTGCGACACGAATGGTGCCTTAGTAGGTATCGACGTACTGAGTGTCGAAAACTGTCTCAAAGGCGATATCGGTGGATACCAAACCTTCCTGCTGGAACCACTCGAGCTGGTCACGTAGGTTGGTAACGTTCATTCTGGCATTTTCATTGATGCGCATGGCACCGTTCTGAATAGACACAGACGAACGCTCGTACGGCTGATCCGGCGCAATATAGTCGGCAATAATGCGAATAACGGCGTCTACTTCCTCTGCATCGGTTGTTTTATCCACCAGAGCGGCGTTGTGGTCCGCGACGCCTTTCGAGAAGCCTGCCAGATAGCGCCTGACCAGATCACCCTGTTCACTCGCGATCTCCGCTGACGTGAAAACCGTTGTTACCTGATAGTCCGGAATGTAGTCGGCAACCCAGCCGATGCCCACAATTTCCTCGCTGTTGGAAAGCGGCTTGCCCAAATTGGGAACAATCGACCAGGCATCGATCTGACCTGTGCGCAGCGCACCAATGATATTGCCGACACCCTGCAGGGGACGCAGCGTGATATCCGAGGTTTCAAATCCTGAAGCCTGGGCTATTTTCGACGCCATGTAATGAAAAGAGGAGCCCGCCTGGGTAATCCCGTAGCTGTAGCCTGCCAGTTGCTCCGGGCTGGTGAGCCCGCGGTCATACGTTGGTTTAGAGGCAAGAATCATCTGACCATCAACGCCCGGTTCCTCCTGCAAGGCACCGCCGACGACTTTCACAGCGCCCCGGTCAGCCAGGTTTATCAGTGCACCCGAGACGGCGGTCAGACCAAAATCAACGTCACCCGAGGCAATGGCCACGGCCATGGGCTGGGCCGCATCGAAGAAGACGAATTCAACATCCAGATTCTGTTCTTCAAAATAGCCACGTTCATAGGCGATGTAGTTGGGGGCGTGGGAACCGAGTCGCAACGCGCCGACCTGGATGGTTTCGGACTCAGCACTGGTTTCGGCAAAGGCCGGGCCAGTCATCAGCGTGGTGGCGGCCAGACTGGCAGCGAACAATGAGCCTAGTGTTTTTGTAGTTGTTCTACGCATGTAGTTTCTCCTGTGATGTTGGTGATCACAAAATGATTGGTGTCACCGGGTCATACCAGACAGAGGCCTGGCGCTATTGCTCTTTTAATGATGTCTCGACCTTCCATTTCGGCCGATAATGTGGGCTTTTAAGGTACTGATAGCTTTATCGGGATCGTGATCCAGAACGGCATCAATGAGCGTGTCGTGATCGGCTTTGCTGGCTTCGAAGTCCACAACGCCCTCGTTCAGAGCTGCTAGCCTGAAGCGCCGGCTCTGGTTATAGAGGCGCTCGTGCATTTCCAGTAATCGGGGTGAGCCGCAAGCGTCGATCAACGCGGTGTGAAAGCGGTGATTGAACTCCTCCCACTCCATGGCAAGTTCCAATGGGTTTGAGGCAATGTCCTGCTCAATCCGCGACAGCCGATGTCGGGCCGCTACCACTCGGCCTTCCCAGTCGACATCCGCTTTATCCATAGACCAGCGCAAGCCGAGACACTCGATCTCCACTCGCAAGCGGGTAATGTCTTCCAGATCGGCCTGGGTGGCCGAGGCAACGCGGAACCCGCGCTGCGCCGTTGCTTCCACCAGACCTTCCACCGAGAGCTGTACCAAAGCCTCGCGCATTGAGTGCGCGCTGCCGCCATACCGTGTGCGCAGTGGTTCAATTTTCAGTTTGGCGTCTGGCGGCAACTCGCCAAAGGCGATGTCGCGTCTTAGCGCGGCTGCAAGTACCGCAACCACCGTTTCGGCTTCTTTGTCTTTGCGTCCGAACATCACAATTCCCAAGAAAAGTAAAAATCTTCAATATTTTTGATCTTATGGATGACTTTAGTGGCTGTCATTGGCAAATAGTGGAACGTTAAGGTCCGCTAGTGGAACAGTTGGGGTAATTGCGCGACTGAAGTATCTTAGGTGTCGATTTGAGGATCTGAGACAGGTACGGGAGGTCATGTGCCCACAAGACAAACTGGGTTGAAACAGTTCATGGACTTTATGGACAAGAAAGGCTCGCTCTAGCCAGGAATTGACTACTGAGTCATCTGCTTGTTGAAGTGTGGCCGGACTACGCGCAGTAGTTCGTTGAAGCAGTCATGAATATTGCGGTCACTGGTATTGATTGTATAGTCGGCCTGACGATAGTCTGCTTCGCGCTCCAGAAGAATTTTTTTCAGGTCATCCATAGCCCGTCTGTTACCCTGCATAGGCCGGGTGTCACCTTGAGCGATGACGCGGTTCATATGATCCTCCGGCCTGGCTTTAAGCCATACAGTAAAGTAGGAGCTGAGCAAGCGTTGGTAGGTTTCAGGTTCAGATACCAGGCTGCCCCCGGCCTCCAGGACACAGAAAGAATGTTCATCCATTACTGTATCCAATGCTTCGCTCTCGAGCCTGCGATAGGCCGCCTGACCTCCCAGTGCCATGATCTCACTCATGGTCATGCCACCGATTTCTTCAACCTTTTCGCTGATGCGAACAAAAGGTATTTTTAGTTCATCGGCCAGCATTTGACCAAGATGCGTTTTTCCGCCACCCCTAAGCCCAATCAGTGCGACGCCGGCGTGCCGGTCACGCTGGGAATCAAAATGGCTGCTGAGCAGTTGGAAAGCCTGGTCCTGCTGGTCGGAGGATAGCCGGTGCAGCAAATCGAGCAGTTTTTGCGGCAGAGTGGCATCACCGGCATCAGGCAGCAGATCGGTCAACGGCACCACCATGGCGCGGGCCAGTCGGTGCAGAAGCACGATCGATATGTTGGCTTTTCCGGTCTCCAGTTGTGCCAGGTAGCGTTCGGAAATGTCAGACTGCTCCGACAATTGTTTGCGAGCCATACCACGTCTTGCCCGCATGGCACGGACCCGATCTCCAATTTCCCGGGTATAGCGGTCTTCCGAGGCTTGTTGATCATCCCTGTTGGGTGAGAATTGATTATCCGTCATCGGTTGCTCTGGATGAATTAACATGATTTGGGTGATTATCCCACACCCAGGTGGGTTTCGAGTAGACCTGATTGTGCTTTAAGTTCATCGCCAGTGCCTTCGAACACAACGCTACCCTTGACCAATAACAAGTGACGATCAGCGATGTCCAGTAAGTTATCTATGTTTTTGTCAACCACGATGCTGGCAATCCCGGTCTCCTTGATGGTGCGGATGATCTGCCAAATCTCCTGTCTGATCAGCGGGGCCAGACCCTCAGTCGCTTCATCCAGGATCATAATGCGGGGGTTGGTCATTAGGGCTCGTCCGATGGACAACATTTGCTGTTCGCCCCCTGAGAGCAGGGCACCATCGTGGTCAATGCGTTCACGCAATCTTGGAAAAGTATCGAGTACTCGCTCGTAGGTCCATTCACAGCGCCCATCAATGCCTTGGCGTGCCACCATGATCAAATGTTCGCGGACACTGACTCCGCGAAAGATGCCTCTCCCTTCCGGGACGTAGCCGATGCCCTTGCGGACGATTTGCCAGGGTCTCTGGCGAATCACACTGACACCCTCCATCCGGACTTCCCCGCTGCGGGGGGGCACATAGCCCAGGATACTTTTCAGTGTCGTTGTTTTGCCCATGCCGTTGCGACCCAGCAGACTCAGTGTTTCACCGGAATGCAAAGTTAAATCTACGCCATGCAATATATGGCTTTCGCCGTAATAGGTATGCAATCCGCGAGCTTCGATGAGCGCAGGCTGGTTCGCCGATCTGGATTTAGGTGCCGTATTGGCTATGGCCTCCGGTCTACTGCTTGTTGCAGCGGGTGCGTCATTTAAGCTGACATGTGTCATTGTGGATCTCCTGCGCTCAGCGGCCAAGGTATACGTCGCGAACTTGCTCGCTACTGCGTATCTGGGAGGTGGGACCGGTTTCCAGTACTGCACCATCAACCATGACGGTAATCACATCTGCCAGGGCAAACACTGAGTCCATATCATGTTCTATCAGTACCAGGGTGTACTGACTGGACAGAGTGGCCAGCAGTTTGGTCACCTTGTGAGACTCCTCACGCCCCATTCCCGCCATCGGTTCATCCAGTAACATGATGCGCGGCTTGGTTGCCAGTACCATGGCAATCTGCAACTGACGCTGTTCACCATAGCTCATATCATTGGCCAGTGTGTGTATACGGTCCTTCAGACCGCATATCTCGAGTGTTTCAACGGCTGTGTCTGTAACGGCTCGGGCACGAGTGGGACTTAACCAGCTGCTGAATACACCACCCTGGTTAATCCGGGCGGCCAGTTCGCAGTTTTGCAGGCAAGTCAGACGCGGAAATATATTGGTCTTCTGGTGGCTGCGGCCAACACCCAGACGAGCAATTTGGTGAGCCCGTTTACCATGAATGGCCATTTGCCTCAAGTGGATGCTGCCAGTACTGGGTGGGAGTTCACCGGATAGCAGATTGATTAATGTACTCTTGCCAGCGCCGTTCGGTCCGAGAATGGCGTGGATCTGGTGCTCATGAACATCGATACTCACGTCGTTAACCGCGATCAATCCACCGAAGCGACGTGTTAGATTCCGGGTTGACAGCATTGGATTTTCAGGGCTCGCGGTCATCACAATGTCTCCCGTGAAGTATCCGCAGTATTGCGACTCTCTGTGGAGGCAGGCTTTACCCGGGAACGACTAAGTCGGGGCGGGTCGATCAATAAACCTGCCAGTCCTCTGGGCAGCACCAATACCGCAACAATAATGGTAACGCCCATCAATAACTTCCAGTGGGTTGTCAGGTGCTCGAAAGAAAAGTGCAGCAGTTCATAGGCAAAGGCACCAAGAATTGGGCCGAACAGAGTGCCCATTCCGCCGAGAATAACCATCATCAGCACCTCACCGGACAGGTGCCACTCTGCTTGCGACGGATTGGCAAAGCCATATTGCATCGCTGAGAGCATACCAGCGACCGCAGCTATCATTCCGGACAAAACATAAGCAGTCAGCTTATAGTGTAAAGTGTGATACCCCAACGCTCTCATTCTGTCTTCATTGTCATGAATACCGTCAAGTACCTGACCGAAGTAAGACAAGGTTAGCCAGCGTAAGAAGGCGAACGTCAATATTAAAAGGCATATGGCTGCGTAAAAGAAAGTGACCGGGTTATCAAGGTTGATCAGCATCCAGTCGCCAATGGCTACTTCGGGACGGAACATGATAAAAAGGCCATCAGTGCCACCGGCTTCACGGGATTGTCGCACAGCAAAATACAGCATTTGGCCAAAAGCCAGCGTTGTCATAATAAAAAATATACCTTTGGTGCGCATAACCAGAAAACCGACAATCAATGCCAAACAGCCGGAAACTCCCAGTACCAGAGGCAGCATCCACCATATTGAAGCCGGGCTGAAGGCCGGGCTGGTCATGGCGAAGGTGTAGGCGCCCAGCCCAAAGAATAAAGCGTGCCCCAGGCTTACCAGCCCGACAATGCCCACCAGCAAGTCAAGGCTTAGAGCAAATAGAGCAAAAATCACTATAGTGGTGAGTTTTTCCAGAAAAAAGTCGGCGCGTCGATCAAAAACGAACTCACCCCACAGTGGGTAACTGAGCAATACCAGTATCAGCAGGCCCATGACGATCCATACTTTTAGCGGATAACGATGCAATAATGGTCCCGAAGGCATAGGGTGCACTTTAGGATTCAACAGAGTGCTCTTAAACATAACAGCTTCCTCAGGCGAACAGTCCACGGGGCTTGACCAGCAGCACCGCCGCCATAATCAGGTACATCAATACGCTGGCCAAACTGGGCAGTAGAACAGGCCCGAAGGTGTCGGCAATGCCAATTAATAACGCTCCCCAGAATGCGCCCTTGATCGAACCAATACCGCCGACAACGACCACAACAAAACAGGTAATCAGGACGGTATCTCCCATACCGGGAGCAATAGAAGTAATCGGTGCCGCAAGCATGCCTGCAAATGCAGTTAGAGCGACACCTACACTGAAGATCAGCGTAAACAGGGAGCGGATATTAATCCCCAAACCTTCTACCATATCACGATCCACAGCACCGGCTCGGATGATCATGCCAAGACGGGTATGCTTGATCACCCAGTAGATGATACCAGCCAGAGCCAGGCAAACGGCGCTGACAAAGATTCTGTATATCGGGTACTGCAGGTTGTCGGTAAGCGCAATGCTTCCGGAAAACAGTTCAGGTACAGGGACGCTATGAACATCCCCTCCCCAGATAATCATTTGCAATTCATTAAGTGCCAGGATAAGACCGAAAGTCAGTAATACCTGATAGAGGTGATCGCGTTTATACAAGGTATCCAGGAACAGACGTTCAATTAGCAAACCCAGTGCAATGGCGATAGGAAGTGCGCAGAGGATTGCCAGCCAAAAATTGCCGAACCGCCTTGTCAGGTCAAAGGCCAGATATGCGCCCACCATGTACATGGCACCATGAGCCAAATTTATAATGCCCATAATGCCAAAGACCAGGGTCAGGCCGCTGGCAATCAGAAACAGCAACAGGCCATATTGAACGCCATTAAGCATTTGAATGGCGAAAAATGTAAGGTCCATCAAACTCTCCTAAAATCTGGGAATAGCATGCCCTCAGGCATGCTATCCAACAGAGGTATGTTGATGAATCACATGCGGCAAGCGGTATCGGGGACTTGCAACTGCTCTGCTGCAATTCCAACCACATCATGTTTCCCGTCACGTACTTCACGCAAGTAGATGTTCTGTATAGGGTGGTGTGAAGCAGAGAAACTCATTGGGCCTCGCGGGCTGTCAAGTTCCACTGAAGCCAATGCATTGATAAGTGCATCGCGGTCTTCCGTATTGCCATTCACTTGAGCCAGCGCCTGAACTAACATCATGCCTGCATCGTATCCTTGAACAGCGTACGTATCCGGGCCATTCCCAAAGCTGGTGGTATAGGAGGCTACAAAGGCATTGTTTTCAGGTGTGTTAAGTGTTTCTGAGTAGTGTAAGGTTGTTAAAATACCCTCTGCGGCCTCACCCTGAGCTTCAAGGTTGCCATCGGTAACGAACCCGGATCCAAGTAGTTGTATATTTTTATTCAGTCCGGAAGCGGCATAGTCCCGAACAAAGGCAACGCCACCACCACCAGCGAAAAAGGTGTAAACCGCATCAGGGTTCAGGCTGGCAATTTGAGTCAGGTAAGACTGAAACTCAGTGCTAGGAAAGGGTACAAACATTTTTTCGATGACTTCACCGCCGGCTGCAGTGAAAGATTCTTCAAAGGCAGCAACATCTTCCTGACCAGCCGAGTAATCCCAGGTAATGGTGACCACTTTCTCAAAACCCCGATCCATGGCAACCTGGCCCATTGGATAGGCGTCCTGCCACATGCTGAAAGACGTACGGAAGATATTCGGTCCACAGAGTTCGTTGGTTGCTGCATTAAGCCCTGCGTTAGTGATGATCATGATAGCATCGGTCTGCTTGGCGACGCGTAACATGCCCATGGCGACACCGGAATGAACAGGCCCGATTACGAAATCAACTTCATCAGAGTTGACCAGTTGGCTCATGTTTTGAGGCGCTCGTGAAGGGTCGGCCTGTGAATCAATGGTAACGAATTCTATGTCACGACCTCCGAGCAAATTATTGTTTTGCTCAAGTGCTAGCTTGAAACCATTGGTGATTGCGTTGCCCAAAGCAGCATAGGTGCCAGAGTAAGGAAGCAGAAAACCTATTTTTACGGGTTCAGACTCTGCCAGGGCAGCTCCGCTCATTAGCGTAGTCGTCACAATTGCACTGGCGAGCGTCTTCTTGATGGTATTGTTCTTCATGGTCAACCTCACTTCTTGTTATAGATTGTTTTATGAGTTTTTGTTTCTTATTACTCGAAATTTAGAACAGCTTGGTTTTTGATTTAGGGGTTAGTCTATGGCTCCCTCCATAATAAGGTGTTGGTTATTTTTGTACTCTTCTATGCGTATACGCATCTGTGGTGGGATGCTAATGGGTTGAAAGGACTTTGTGTCGGTAAAACAGCATACAAAATTTCCAGAAAAGGTGACGGTCTTGCTGACCTCGCTGTAACCATAAAGCTTGAAACCTAGTGACTTTTCACCCAGGCGGCCAACAGTCACCTCTATAATCAGTGTGTCGCGCGGTGTCATTGGTACCTTGAAGTCAACGTCCGCATGCACAAAAGGAGTACCAATATACTGGTCT
>NZ_JBBECH010000087.1:24242-59512 GCF_040881935.1 Saccharospirillum sp.
TGGTACCTTGAAGTCAACGTCCGCATGCACAAAAGGAGTACCAATATACTGGTCTATATTCATGCTGAACCAGTCAGTTTCCAGCACTCTGACAAACCAGCCCTCCAACGCCTCCATGCAGAGATCAAAATAATTCGCGGTGTATACAATGCCGGCTGCATCAGTGTCTCCCCAGTGAAGGCGTCGACGGTACTGGTAGTTTGGGTTCATCGGTTAGCCTCAGTAGGTTTCAACATGGTAGCGGCCATTGGCAAGCATATCGTTGCGCAATGCGGCCCAATCGACTTTCTGGCTGGCCGCTATATCATTGAGTGCTTCTTCAACGCCCTGCTCCATTCCTTTAAGTCCACAGACGAAGATAAAGGTGTTCTCATCTTGTAGCAAAGGGGCTATGTTCTCAGCACTTTTTCTCATCCGATCCTGAACGTATTCTTTAGGTTTTCCTGCTTGGCGTGAGAATACCAACTCCTTTTGGATGAGAGAGTCCGGCAATTTGTTCAGGGGGCCGAAGTAGGGCAATTCTGTGGGTGTCCGGGCACCAAAAAATAGCATCAGTTTACCATCCGCATCCTGATATTTCCGACGACGGCGCTCGGTGAAAGCCCTGAATGGGGCAGAGCCGGTGCCAGTGCAGATCATTATGATGTTTGCTTCCGGGTGATTGGGCATCAGGAAGGAGTCGCCAAAGGGCCCTATGACCTTTACCTCATCACCCTTCTGCAAATCACACAGATAGTTTGATGCAACACCGCCATCTACCCGCTTGACTGTCAGGGATACATTGTTGTGATTTTGGCGTTCGCCATCGCGCGGGCTGGCAATAGAGTAGAGGCGCATGGTGTGAGCTTTGCCACTGGCGGTTTGACCCGGTGGCAAAATACCAATACTTTGACCTTCCAGTACCGGGAACGCTGTGCTGCCAAAATCCAGAATAATATGACGAATGTCTGAATCAGTATCGGCACCGGTGATGCGGAAATTCCCGGCTACTTTGGCGATAATAGGGTCGTCACGACTGTATAAATTAATATAAGGGTGAGCGGCTGAGAAGGGAGGTACAGCGCGGGCACCTGAATGAGCCTGATGCAGCAAGTCTTCTGCTTCATTATCTGCTTCGCCTCCGCTATTGCTGGTTTCGTCATCCAGCTCCAGCTCTTCAGGTAATTCATCCCATTCGAATTGCTCATCAATACTGTAGGCTGCGTTCACCATACGCCAGTTGTCGATAGAGCCGGTCGGGCATGGTGCAATACAGTCCATACAGTAATTGCATAGATCGGCATTCACAACGTAGTTATCATCATTGTGGGTGATCGCATCGATCGGACAGGTTTCTTCGCAAGTATTGCAACGAATGCAAATTTCCGGATCGATTAAATGTTGTCTCAATACGGTCATAAATACTCCACGGCTACTTTAATTGCCGAGTAAAAATGGCCCTGTCAAGAGCACAGGGCCTAAGACGTCAGTCTTCCAGTTTGACGTATTCAAAATCGCCAGGCTTGCTGTCAATACCGACTTTTGGGGCAGCAATCCAACTGGCGTACTCGCCAGTTTCGGTGACCGGAACCATTAACGAATGCAGGTAGTTGATATCATTCTCGCTAGGTAGCCACGTTTCCTGGTTCGCCTTGAAATGATCAGTGGTAATGACATCGCCTGATGGGCTGACAACGATGTCAGAAAACTCACCGATTTGTCGATTGAAAGCGATGTGGGGCAGAGTCAGCTCGTAGTCGAATCCGGATTTCTGGATCAGTTTATTCCAGCGTTTTACTCCACCTGAAGCATCTTTAACATAGTCGTCACGCAGCCGTGCATTGATTGCATTAAGTGCCGTTTCCTCCACCATCTCGAGTTTTCCATTGACTACCTTGAGAACCGGGTAAGTCTGGCCATGGAGTTGATGGTCGTCGTCCATCTTTGTCTCGTGGTAGCGGCCCTTGATGCCTGCTTCGAAAGCAGCGGCGGCATTGGTGGATATTTCATTTCCGAACAAATCGAGTGTAACGGAAAAATGAAAATTAATTTTGCGCTGCAACATGGGCAGGTCAATCACCCCCAGTTTGCGAACCGCTTCAACATCGGCTGGGTCTGTGATGCCAGCTTCCTTCATGGCTTCGCAGGTACGTTCAATGACACGACTGATACCCGACTCACCAACGAACATGTGATGGGCTTCTTCGGTAAGCATGAACCGGCAGGTACGCGACAGCGGGTCAAATCCTGACTGAGCCAGCGATTCAAGTTGCATTTTGCCGTCTCGATCGGTGAAGTATGTGAACATAAAGAACGACAGCCAATCAGGTGTTTCTTCATTGAAGGCACCCAGCATGCGTGGAGTGTCATCGTCACCGGAGCGCCGCTTGAGCAAGTTCTCTGCCTCTTCACGACCGTCTTTTCCAAAATACTTTTGCAGTAGGTACACCATCGCCCAGAGGTGACGACCCTCCTCAACATTTACCTGGAACAGGTTGCGCATGTCGTACAGCGACGGGGCGGTTTTTCCAAGGTGACGTTGCTGTTCAACCGATGCAGGCTCGGTATCCCCCTGGATAACGATCAGGCGGCGCAGCAATGAACGGTATTCACCGGGAACCTCCTGCCAGACCGGCTCGCCCTTGTGCTTACCAAATGGGATGGTGCGGCCTTCTTCCTGAGGTGCCAGCAGTATCCCCCAGCGGTACTCGGGCATGTTGACATAGCCAAACTTGGCCCAGCCTTTCGGGTCGACACCAACGGCTGTACGCAGGTACACCTCTGCTTCCTGGAAACCTTCAGGACCCATGTCCATCCACCAGTCGATGTACCCGGGGTGCCAGGCCTCAAGCGCTTTTTTCAAACGACGATCGGATGATAGATCAACGTTGTTTGGAATCAGTTCGTCGTAGTTAACTTCTGCATACACTTCCTGGAGTTTTTCGTTGTTTAACGTAGTCATCGCTTAAACCCTCTCAAGGTTGTATTGCGCACGGGTACCCGTGCCATACAGTTGCAAGGCGCCATCTTTGCCAACCGCATTGGGCCGCTGGAAAATCCAGTTCTGCCAGGCGGTTAGACGACCAAAAATTCGGGTCTCCATGGTTTCTGGTCCTGCGAAACGCAAGTTAGCTTCCAGGCCGACCAGAGCATCCGGAGAAAAACTGGTGCGCTCTTCAATCATCATGCGCAACTCTTCTTCCCAGTCGATGTCATCGAATGATTCTGTGATCAGCCCGGCGGCATCGGCAGCGGCAGTATCCAATGGTTGCCCGATCAGTTCATGGGCTGAATCAACGCTGTCTGCTTCACCGAGAAAGCGCGTTTGCAGCCTGGTCAGATCATTACTCATCGGTAGGGGGCCGAAGTTCATCTCGCTTAATGTGATGGTCGGGGCTGGCGTATCATCACCTTCCCATTGTCCGTCGAGCATGTAGCTGCGATCTGATGCGAACAGAAGTTCGGTCAGTAATCCGCTGTAGCAACTGCCGGGGTCTACCAGGGTGAACAGCGTGCGGGACGTGACATCAAGGCGTTTGAGGGTGCGTTTCCAAAACAGTCGAATTTCACGCATCAACCAGTTGTCCTGGCTTAGTAGAGCTTCGTAACCGGGAATGTGCTCGGCAATTCCTCTTGTTTTCAACAGCCAGAGACCGATCTCTGCCTCGTTAAGGCGTAAATGCAGGATGGCGTCGTCCAATTCCCGAGCCAGTGCCAGCAACCAGAACTGGTCGCCCTGTTGCTGGGTTGCCTCAACGGTCGTTGGCGCTGGTTCTGCAGGACCCTTCAGCGTGAGCGTTGCCGTCCGGTTTTTCCGATCGAGGTCGATGGTAACCAAGGAGTACTCGACCTGATTTTCACTGATCGTGCGTTCCAGAGGTGTAAAACGCACGCCGTGGGCATCGGATGGACGGTCTGATTTTTCGGCCAGTAACTTTGCACGCCGGGCTACCGCCTCTTTGAACTGTGACGTGGGTGCAATTTCATCGACCAACCGCCAGTCCACAGCACGCTGGCCGCGCACGCCGTCTTCACTGCTGCAAAAGATATCAGAACGATCGCGACGAACCTTGCGTTTGTCGGTAACCCGCGTTAAACCGCCAGTGCCGGGCAGAACGGCCAGCAAGGGTACTTCGGGTAGCGAGACGGTTGTGGTGCCATCGTCTACCATCAGAATGTAATCAGTCGCCAGCGCGACTTCGTACCCTCCGCCTGCCGCAGTGCCATTTACAGCACACATCCAGGTTTGTCCGGACAGTGCCGAGGCCTCCTCCAGCGCGTTGCGGGTTTCATTGGTGAATTTGCAAAAGTTCACCTTATGAGTATGGGTCGCACCGCCGAGCATGCGAATATTCGCACCGGCACAGAATATCTTGTCGTTTGCAGAGCTCATCACCACGGTCTTCACTTCCGGGTGTTCAAAACGCATGCGTTGCACAATATCGTTCAGCTCAATGTCGACACCAAGGTCATACGAATTGAGTTTAAGCTGGTAGCCTTCAAATAGGCCTGCATTTTCATCGACATCCATATCGACATAGGCGATGTCGCCATCATAGCGAATCTTCCAGTGATGATAGTGTTCGGGGGAGGTGCGAAAATCGATCATGGTACAACCTCGTTATAAAATGTTCTTGTTTAAGCAGGGTTATGAGGCGAAGTGGTACCGCAACGCCACTCACTAAAATGAACTATAGTGCATTTTATTTTAGATGCAAGTGGAAATATGCATTTTTATGCAGGTTGCGTGATTCGATGGGCCGTTCAGGCTGATGTGTCAGCTTGCGCGGCCATTTTGAAGGGCTTTTCGGGCAAGGTTGCTAGGGTTGTTACAGACTGTTTTAAAACGCCGTGATGAGTAAAGGTGAATTATATTTCCGGGATGAGAGTCTTTGGCGGTCGCAACCCATAATTCACCTGACCGACATCAGGCTGACCGGCGTTTTAACCAGGGGCTTACACGATATCGACCATCCTGGTAGTGCTCTTCCAGCTCATTCAACACTTGGATTACAGTTTTCAGTCCCAGGCGTTCGCCCCATTCAATGGGTCCGGCAGGGTAGTTCGTACCCGCTTTCATGGCATTGTCTGCATCTTCAGCGCTGCATACGCCCTTATGGACTGCGTCTGCAGCAAGATTGCACAACATAACAACCGTACGCATCACGATAAGTCCCGGACTGTCATCAAGGTGACTGCACTGGATGCCGGCTTCGGCAAACAGAGCCGCGGCTGTGGCCATTGCTTCCGGGTTTGAACCGTCTGCCGGGCTCAATGCCAGTCGGTCAGTGCTGGCGTAATCAAAGGCCAGATCAAAGAGGATGGTATTGGGATCACCACTGCGTCTTGCTTGCGTTGTCGCGGTACAGCCGCCAGTCAGTTTCAGACTCAGCCCTTCGCAAGTCATTGCGGCCGATTTGTCAGGATCGCCAGGTTGAACGGTGATACCTGCTGCCGACAAGCGCTCAATCAGCGGTTGCCACAGACCAGGCTTGCCGTCGACGATCATGTTTTTGGGTGGCTCTCCCGGAGTGATTGTCAGAGGGTATTTGGGCTCGGCTCCATCCCGATAGTCATAGAATCCGCGTCCGGACTTACGTCCGAGTAAACCACCTTCAACCAGCGCCTGTTGCACCAGGCTGGGCTCAAAGCGACGATCCTGATAATAGCTGGCGAAGACCGTTTGGCTGACCGCCAGATTAATGTCCTGGCCGATCAGGTCGGTTAGCGCAAACGGGCCCATCGGGAATTGACCGGCATCTTTGAGCAGGGCGTCGAGTGTTGCGATATCGGCGCCGGCTTCCTCATAGACTTTCATGGCTTCTGTGTAATAGGGACGTGCAACCCGGTTAACAATAAAACCGGGTGTGTTATTGGCTCGAACCGCAACTTTCCCCCAGTTGCGTGCGGTAGCCAGCAATGTATCGATGACGTGCGACCGTGACTCCAGTCCGGCGATTACTTCGCACAGTTTCATCACCGGGGCGGGATTAAAAAAGTGCATGCCAGCCAGGCGGCCCGGGTCATTCAGTTTGGAGGCAATGGCGGTGATCGACAGGGATGATGAATTACTGGCAAATAGGGTGTCTGGTGTGCAGGTAGTTTCAAGTGAAGTGAACACGGATTGCTTGACGGCTAGGTCTTCAACAATGGCTTCTATTACCAGTGCAGCTTGGGCCAGGTCGGCCAATTTTTGGCACGGTGTCATACGGGCCAGCAACTGAGTCTTTGCCTCGTCGGTTATCTTTCCCCTTTCAACGCGCTGGCTAAGCTGGGTGTTCATTGCTGTCAGGGCCGCCTCAGCCGCGCCATCCCGGTTGTCATATAACAGCACCGGGTGCCCGGCCGCTGCGGCAACCTGGGCGATGCCAGCACCCATGGTGCCAGCCCCGATAACGGCAACTGTGGCATTGAGAGGTAGGGGTGGGGTCTGGGTCATGCCATTCTCCATTGGAAAGTAGGGGTTTCGCTGAGAGCTGCCGGATTAGCCCTGGGGCGGCTCGTCTTCATGAACCTGTAAAATGTGCGGTCCGCTTTTCAAGAAAAGCAGTGATGCCCTCGCGGTAGTCATCAGTGCGACCCGCCTGGCGTTGTAAATCCCGTTCCAGATCGAGTTGATCATTCAGGGTGTTCTGGCCGCTTGCACTGAGCGCCTGACGACAGAGGTTTAATCCCCGGGTGGGTGCCTGTGCGAGTTGATGGGCAATCTTCTCGCCGCTGGTGTCTATTTTTTCATCGTCAAGGCAGGACCAAATCAATCCCCATTCCATGGCCGTGGCTGCATCAAGTTCTTCACCCAATAACATCAGCCCCCGTGCCCGGGCATCGCCGATCAACTTCGGCAATCGATAACTTGTGCCTGCATCCGGCCCCAGACCCAGGCGGGAAAAAGCAAAAATAAATCTGGCAGAGCGGGCGGCAATGACGATGTCACAGGCCAGCGCCAGGCCCACGCCAGCACCGGCAGCAGCGCCAGTGACACTGCACAGGGTCGGGCAGTGTAATTGACTGAGCCGGCGTATCAGCGGGTTGTACCTTTGTTCCAGTGATTCACCCAGGTCCGGCGGAGCTGAGTTATCAAGCAGCGCACGACGTTCTTCTAGGTCTTGTCCGACGCAAAATGCCCGCCCGTTGGCTCTGAGCCACAGGCACCTAAGTGTTGTGGTGGCTTCCACTCTGTCTAGTGCGCTGGCCAGTTCGGCGTGCATGGCAAGGTTCAGGCTGTTTAATTTGTCTGGACGATTCAGCGTTAGTGTTGCCAGACCATCGCGAATGTCGAGTGTTATTAGTGCCATCTCAGTAACCCTTGAAGTTGGGCGTACGCTTGGTCAGGAAGGCATCAATGCCTTCATTGCGGTCTTCAGTGGCGCCGAGAAACACAAAAGCCTGACGCTCGTAGTCGAGCCCCTCATTGAGTCCGACTTCGCAGGCGCGCAATACGGCCGCTTTCGCCAGGCGCAGACTGAGCGGCGCTTTGGTGGCTATGTGTTCAGCCAGATCCAATGCGGCGGTTTCAGTTGCTCCCGGATCGGTAACCTCGGCAATCAAACCCGCCGCCTGAGCGCGTTCCGCGTCAATCAGAGTGCCTGCCAGTACCATTTGCATGGCCAGCGACTTGCCCACGGCCCGTGTCAGACGTTGGGTGCCGCCAGCACCCGGGATCAGCCCGAGGTTGATTTCCGGCTGGCCAAAGCGGGCGTCCCGTGCCGCTACAATGAGATCGGCCAGCATCGCCAGCTCGCAACCTCCACCCAGTGCATAGCCTTCAACGGATGCGATAAGCGGTTTGCTGAATTGGCGGATGCGCTTCCAATGACGGGGGCGGTCGTCGTTTAGCAGGCCAACAGCATCCTTTGCCGCTAGCTCCCGGACATCCGCACCGGCAGCAAAAATACCATCGGCCCCGCTGATGACTACGACACGGACAGTCTCGTCGTGATCGAGTTCTTCCAGTGTGGTGGCAAGCTCATCAAGCAATTGGGTATTCAGCGCATTCCGCGCGTTCGGACGGGCCCATTGAACCCGGGCGACACCCGGTCGCAGGTCGGTGTTAATGCTGATCAGGGTAGGGTTCATGAATTAGACTCCCGGCCAGACTGCATCACCGGCCGTGATGGCAGCCAGGCGGTCAGTCTGACCCTGCAGAGCCGTGCGTTGCAGATATAATGTCAGACCGCGCAATCCACCGAGTTCCTGACCGCCACCGGCCCGACCCGGCCCGCCGTGAATGCATTGAGGCATTACAGTGCCGTGCCCCAGGTGATGCTTGCCAAGAGTGGCATCGACCCACAGCAAACGGCCATGCCAGCCAGCGGTTTGATCGATCAGGGTGCTGGCCACGCTGTCGTCGTCGGTGAACAGCGAACTGACCAGAGACCCTTTGCCTCGTGCGACCAGGGCGGCGGCGTGTGACAGGTCCCGGTACGGCATCAGGGTGGCGACCGGGCCAAAGACTTCGGTATCGTGCACCGCGTTGCTGTTGTCTGGGTCGCGGCACAGCAATAAGGTGGGTGCCAGGAAGCAATCTGGTTTGGCGTTCTCACCGGTGAGTGATGCAGGCGTGTCACCTCCGCAAACGGTCTCACACACCGCGGTCAGTTGTTCCAGCCCCGTGCGTGCGGCCTCACGTTGTTCGGGCGATTGCAACGGACCCATGCGCACACCTTCGGCCGCCGGGTCTCCGACAGTGGTTTTGGTAAGCTGAACCGACAGGTCACTGGCGACGTCGTCGAGCAAAGTTTCAGGCACCAGAATGCGACGAATGGCGGTGCATTTCTGGCCAGATTTTACGGTCATTTCTTTCTGAATTTCACGCAAAAACAGGCCATAGGTTTCACTGCCCTGATCCAGATCACTGCCCAGAATGGCGGAATTCAGACTGTCTGCTTCAGCTTGAAAGCGCACGCCTCGAATTTGGACAGCCGGGTGTGCACGCAGTTTAGCAGCGGTATCGGCACTGCCGGTGAAAGCCACAACGTCTCCGGCATCCAGTTCATCCAGCAGTGTTCGGGCGCTGCCACATATCAGCGACAAAACGCCGGACGGTATCAGCCCTGCGTCGGTCAGGGTCCTGATCATGGCGTGCGACACCAGGGCTGCGGAAGTAGCCGGCTTAACAATCGCTGGCACACCGGCAAGCAGAGACGGAGCGACTTTCTCCCACATCCCCCAGGACGGGAAATTAAAGGCATTAATGTGTACAGCGATACCGGGAACCGAGGTCATGATATGGCGTGCTGCCCAGTGTCCTTCGCGGTCCAGTGGCTGGTGTTCCGATTCAACGAAACGTTTGGCGTTGCCCAGCTTCTTACCCATGCCTGCGTAGAATTTAAGGGCCGCGATGCCACCGTCGATATCAAACATCACATCGCCGGGGGTATTGCCACTGTTCTGTCGGGCGAGTTCGGCATAGTGATCACGGTCGTTTTGCAGAGCATCGGCCATGTCACGCAGCAGCGCAGCACGTTCGGCAAATGTCATTGACGCCAGACTGTTTCGTCCTTCTGAGCGGGCGCATTGCACCGCTGTGCCGAGGTCCAGACCCTCACCCCTGACCTCGGCCAGCGTTGCAAGCGTAACCGGATTGATCAGCGAGACTGAGCCGGTACCCATCTGCCAGCGATTATCGAAGTAACTGCCCAGTGCAATTGTATCAGCCATGGGTAAAGGTCTCCTGTGTGGATGCGGATTGAAAAAGCGGTTGAATGAAATCCTGTATAGCAGCCAGGGTGGCCTCCGGCTGGTCGCGGTGCGGCGAGTGGCGGCAGTCGTCCAGCCAGAGTATCTCACAGGTAGTTTGTGCCCGCCTGACAATGGCGTCGAGCTGCTTGTGGGTACCGTATTCATCCTGGCGACCCTGGATCAGCAGCATCGGGCCGGTAATACCACCGACAAAGCCTTCCAGATTCCAGGACTCGAAGTCAGGATCAAGCCAGGCATCGTTCCAGCCTTTGAAGGCAACGTCAACGTGCCGGTGATAGTGAGCCAATCGATCCCGAAGGTGTGTAGCGGTGTCTTCGTAAGCGGTTCTGGCATCGCGAATGCTGGCCAGGCACATGGGTTCGGTGAAC
The DNA here is from genome assembly GCF_040881935.1 of Saccharospirillum sp. Lineage (NCBI taxonomy): Bacteria > Pseudomonadati > Pseudomonadota > Gammaproteobacteria > Oceanospirillales > Saccharospirillaceae > Saccharospirillum > Saccharospirillum sp. Next base: position 34,292 of record NZ_JBBECH010000087.1, read on the forward strand.
ACATGGGGTGCCATTAGTACCAGTCCTTTTATTCGGGGGTCCTGCTGCGTACCGGCGTTAATCAAAGCAATGGAAGCTCCATCGCTGTGCCCGACCAGAACGGCATCTCTGATGTGCGCTGCATCCAGCAGGCGTGGCAGGACATCGCGTGCTTCATTGTGCATGTAGGTTAGCGGACGTGGCAGGGCAACCGGGTCGGATTGACCATAACCGGCCCGGCTGTATACCAAGACGCCACAGCCAGTGGTGCGTGCCAGTTGTTCAGGGAAGTGTTTCCATTGCCCGACAGAACCCAATCCTTCATGCAGCAGTACCAGAGTAAGCGATTGATGTGGCGGCGGACCGTACCAGCAAGCTTCCAGTGCCACACCATTAACCGTTAGGGTGATTGGTTGCCCGGTCATGACGCATCGGCCCGTGTGGTTTCTCGCAGTTTGAAGCGTTGGATTTTACCTGTAGCTGTTTTCGGCAGTTCTTCAACGAACTCGATCCAGCGCGGGTATTTCCACTGTTCAATCCGCGCGCGAACGAAGGTTTGCAGCTCGGTTTTAAGTTCATCTTCAGGGCTAACAACACCTTCACGCAAGACAACAAAGGCCATGGGTTTGAGATTACCAGCTTCATCGGCATGGGCTATAACGGCAGCCTCCAGGACCGACTGATGCCCCATCAGTGCCGATTCGACTTCAAATGGAGATACCCAGTTACCGCCGGATTTAAACATGTCATCGCTGCGACCGCAGTAATGAAATAACCCCTGTTCATCCTGAAAATATTTATCTCCGGTATAGGTCCAGCCACCGACAAAGGTTTTCAGCGTTTTCTCACGCTGGTTCCAGTAACTGTCTGCAGTGCTGGGGCCATTGACCAGTAGTTCACCAATCTCACCCTGTGCTACCGGGCTACCGACGGGGTCAACCAACTTGAGTTCATAGCCGGGCACTGCGCGACCTGAAGTGCCATAGTGCACGTCACCGGGTTGATTGCTCAAGAATATATGCAGCATTTCCGTCGAACCAACACCATCCAGGATGGGTGAACCAAAACGGTCTTCCCAGCGCTCTCCGACGTCGGCCGGCAGTGCTTCACCCGCTGATATGGATCTGCGCAGAGCTTTGGATCCCGGTCGATCAGCCAGGCTCTGACTGCCCAGCAATGCGGCGTAAAGAGTCGGAACACCGCAAAAAATAGTTGGCTGGTGTTGTTCCAGAACCTCGATAGCCGCGTCCGGTGTTGGTCGTCCATCGAAATAGACAGCGGTAGCGCCAGCGCCGAAGGGAAACGTCATGCCGTTGCCGAGGCCGTATGCAAAAAAAAGTTTGGCAATGGAAAATATTCGGTCTTCCGGGGTGATGCCGAGTACGCCCTTCCCATAGAATTCATATGTCCAGTAGAGGCTGTCGTGTCGGTGTGGCACGCCTTTTGGATTGCCGGTGGAGCCCGAAGAGTAAAGCCAGAATGCAATGTCATCTTTACTGGTGTTAAGCGTTTGCGCTTGGCTTGGCTGTCGATCCAGCCGCGCTGACCAAGCCTCGCCATGACCACCGGTATTGGCGTCGCCGACAAGGATAACTGTTTTGAGGTTTGGCAACTGGTCCAACGCTGGCTTAATGGTTGCGTACAGGGCGTCCTGAATCACCAGCACTTCTGCCCGGCAATCGTTCAGAATGTAGCGGTAATGATCAAGAGTCAGCAGAGTGTTGAGACATATAGGTACAACACCCACTCGCAAGGCACCCCAGAATGCCACCGGGTAGTCAATTGTGTCGTGCAGCAGCAGCGCAACGCGTGTTTCCGGCCGCAGGCCAAGCTCCAGGCTCCACACGTTGGCGGCCTGATTGATACGATTGGCCAACGTCTGGTAGGACGTTTCTCCATTCCTGTCGATCACCGCGATCGAGTCTGACCGATCTTCACTCAGGTGGCGGTCAATGAAATAAGTGACCGCATTGAATTTTTTTGGAAAGCGGCTGACCTCGGTGCTTTCATGGCTCATCTGAAAGTCTCCTCAAACCCGTGTTAAGGTTTGTCTTGTTGTTATTGGTTCAGAAATGTTGCATGTCTGTTCCCGGGTGTTAGCGATCAATTGCTGGTTAACTGAACTCGATCGCGCCATCGGGCAGAAAATATAAAACGATGGCTTTGCCACCGGTAACCGTTGGGCTGTGGGCAGAATGTGGGGCATAGACTTTCCAACCTGCTGGCGTGCCGTCAAATCGGGCATCCGGGTCCAGCGGGATGACCATATCTACCTCACCATTCGGATGTCGGTGATGCGGTCCGGCTACTGTGTCCATCAGAACCATATCAAGGCTGAATCCGTCAGTGGTGTCCGTTGCCTTGATTAAGCGTCCATAGCGGATATTTCCCGCTGTGCGGGAACCAAACTCGCCACTGTCCATGCCCTGGAGAGACAGCGCCTTCACTGTCTGAAACCATGAGCTATCGGGGCCAAATTCAGCGGTCAGTTCAGTTTCCAGTTCGGGGCCTAAGGTACGACCCCTGAGCCAGTGAGTCAGGGTTTGGGTATATTCTTGCAATTGATCAAGTGTGGCCATGGTGGTCACCTGGTAGTTGAATAAGTTGAATACAGTGTTTGGTGGCGGTTATACGCCACGCGCCATTGGTGGTATGTATTTTATTTCATGACACTATGGCTACTTAGGGCTTTGTTCTGTTGTTCTCTAAGAATAACTGCACTATAGTGCATGCATGGAAAGAATCAACCCTGTTTTTGTAACTATTATGCAGATACTGGATGGGTGTCTATCAACGTTTATTCAATTTAAGCCTTTATGGAGGAGTTACCCATGAGCCTGGTCGCCTATGAATTCAGTCAGGGCATAGCGATTCTGACCCTGAACAATGCCCCCGCCAATGCCTATTCGACACCCATGTTCAAAGAATTGGATGCAGCCATCCTTGATGCACGCTGGGATCCGGCTGTTGACGTTATTCTGATCACCGGTGCGGGAGACAAGTTTTTCTGTGCCGGAGCAGATATCGACATGTTGTCGGGAATGGATCCGGATACGAAATATTATTTCTGTTTGCATGCCAATGAAACGCTGTTACGACTGGAGCACACACCGAAGCTGGTCATCTCTGCATTGAACGGCCATTGCGTTGGGGGCGGCCTGGAAGTAGCGATGGCAGCCGACATTCGGGTGGCACCTGCGAACAGCAAGAGTAAGGTCGGTTTGCCCGAGGTTAGCCTGGGTGTATTACCGGGCACTGGTGGCACTCAGCGTCTGGCGCGTATGGTTGGTCAAACCCGAGCCATTGAATTGATGGCCGAAGGGCGGCTGATGTCTGTGGTGGAAGCCAGTGAGTATGGCCTGATCAATCGTCTGCTAGCTGGCGATGATTTCAAATCGACTGCGCTGGAATACGCCCGGAAATTCTGCCGTCCCGGGACTTCCAGTCGCGCCATTGGTCACATTAAGCGCGCCGTGCGTTCAGGTACCGATTTGCCACTTGAAAGTGGTCTTGCATTGGAGCGGGAGCTACAACAAAGACTGTTCGCTGGAAATGACGCCGTTGAAGGGTTGGCGGCTTTCCGAGAGAAGCGTGACCCCCAATTCACCGGTTAACCCACTTTTTGATAGATAAGGAAAAGTCGATGAGAGATGTCTTTTTATGCGCTTCAAAGCGCACTCCGATAGGCCGCTTTGGCGGTGCTCTGGCATCGATGCGGCCGGATGATATGGCGGCCCACGTGATTCGAGCCGTCCTTGCCGAGTGCCCGGGATTGGACCCGGCAGCGATTGACGAGGTCATTCTCGGCTGTGCCAACCAGGCCGGTGAGGACAATCGAAACGTCGCACGCATGGCCTCTCTACTGGCGGGGTTGCCTGATTCTGTGCCCGGAGGGACCATAAACCGTCTGTGCGGCTCCGGCATGGATGCTATTGGAACCGCAGCCAGGGCAATAAGGTCGGGGGAAATGGAGGTGGTACTGGCCGGTGGAGTGGAATCAATGTCGCGCGCACCCTATGTGATGGGCAAAGCCGATTCGTCCTACTCACGGACACAAAACATTGAAGACACCACCATTGGCTGGCGGTTTGTGAACCCTCTGATGAAGGCTGAATATGGTGTAGAGTCGATGCCGGAAACCGCTGAGAATGTCGCGGCTGATTACCAGGTTAGCCGGGCCGATCAGGATGCTTTCGCATTGCGCTCTCAACAGAAAGCTGGAAGGGCTCAGGCTGAGGGGCGTTTCGCCCGTGAAATCGTTTCAGTCAGCATTGCGCGAAAGAGACAGGAGCCATTGCTGATCGACCAGGACGAGCATTTGCGCCCGGAGACGACAGCCGAGCAGTTAGCCAGGCTGCCTACACCGTTTCGGGATGGCGGCACAGTAACAGCAGGCAATGCGTCGGGGGTAAATGATGGTGCAGCGGCCGTATTGGTCGCCAGCGCCGACGCTGTGAAACAGTATGGTCTGCAGCCACTGGCCAGAATTGTCGCCATGGCAACGGCGGGTGTGCCGCCCCGGGTAATGGGTATAGGCCCGGTTCCGGCAGTACGCAAGGTATTAAAGCAAAGCGGCTGGTCACTGTCTGACTTGGATGTCATCGAACTCAACGAAGCTTTTGCCGCTCAGGGTCTGGCTTGCCTGCGTGAGCTGGGCATTGGCGATGACGATGAGCGGGTGAATCCGAACGGTGGTGCCATAGCACTGGGACACCCGCTAGGTATGTCAGGCGCACGATTGATTATAACGGCCGCACATCAGTTGCAACTGACCGGAGGTAAGCGTGCGCTGTGTACAATGTGTATTGGCGTAGGGCAGGGGATAGCGCTGTTGTTAGAGGTACCCTGAAGTTGACTGATCTATATTCCAGTGATTTGAAAGGAGCATTCGGCGAGGCTGGCAAAAGGCGAACGCCAATATCGACTGGACCGGGCGCTTGAGTTGCGTGTCAGATTCCCGCTCCTGGGAAGCTGAGTTCCAGTTTGGCACCAATGCGCGAAGAACCTTCACAGGCCGCTGACACTGCGACATAAATTCTCGCGTCTTTAGCGCCTAGAAGCTGCAAGGTGAATCGCAGTGCTTCACCAAGCTGGCTCGGACGCTGGAAATCTACATCCACGGCATGCACTCGACATTCCCGGATCCCCATGGAACTCAGCCAGTCGTCAATGACGTCATCAATCATTTCCAGGTACCGCGGGTAAAACACAATTTGAGCCGGATCACAGTCCTGAAAATAAACCGGGCGTTCACACTCATGAAACCTGGGCGCAGACATCAACTCCTGAGTTTCAAAGGCAAGATACTCAGTTTCGGCGACATCCCGTTTTTCAATTTCAGGCCTGGCTGCGAGGTCCTCAAGCATCGTCTGTCTCAGAGCGGCAGGTATTGTCATGCTTCGTAGGCGGCCCTGCACCGCATGCGCCATAATGAGCGTGACTCTCGCACTAAAGCGTGCCTGCTTATCGCATCGCGCAACGACTTCCAACTCAATGGCGCTGCGTCGCAATTCCACCACCTGCAATGATGTCCACACCACCTCATCAAGGGCCGCTAACGCCTGGATATCGAGCACAATATGAACTGTTGGAATGCCCAGCCGCTGTTGACCGCTGTGCATCTGTGTAAACGAAAGGTCCAGTGGCCCTGCGAACCAGTCTTCAACTGACCGGTTTATCATCTCAAAATGCCGTGCCAGCTGAAGCCTCCCATTCACACCACAATGGCTGGATCGTATCTTCAATTGAGTAAAAAAAGCCATTATTTTACACCTGTTTAATTTCCTGCCTTCCACCCACTCAGGAAGGTTGCAACGAACGCTGGATTAATCAATTTAGTGCTGTTAGTGTGAAACTTCAAGCATAAATAATTTAAGCTTTAACTATTGTGTTAATTGACTTTACAGCGGCCCTCAAGGTATGCATGATAATGCATTCAGTACAATAAAAAATGCATATACATGTCGATAAGAGCCGAAAAAGCATGAAAAAACGCACTATAATACAGGATTTGGGGGGTAGCTGCGGCTGTAGCTTATCCGCGCTCCGGGCTCGTTATACTCCTGTTTGAGATGTAAATAATGACCAACCAAAGAGAGAATAATAATGATTACAAGAAATTGTCTATTAGGTTCCGTCGCAGTCACCGCCACCCTGATGTGTGGCCTGGCAACTCAGGCCGCCGCTGACCAAGTAAGTCTGAGAACAGCCAGCGCTTTTGCGCAGGGAACCTCTATTCCCCACACCTTTGAGCAGTTCGTGGCAGAAATTAATGGGGACGCCGATGCTCCCGTGAAACTTAACTACATCGGTGGGCCCGAAGTAATGCCAGCCTTTGAGCTTGGCAATGCCGTGCGCACGGGCGTAGTAGATATGGCGTTTGTCACGTCAGCGTTTTATACCAACATCTTGCCTGCGGCTAACGCCCTCAACCTGACCCGTTATTCACCTCAAGAACTGCGCGAAATGGGTCGCTGGGATGATTTACAGGAAATCTGGCGCGAGCAGATGAATGTTCACTATTTGGCTTTTACCAATTATGGGAATCGTTTTCACCTATACACCAACAAGAAAGTCGATAGCGCTGATTTGACCGGCCAGCGCCTGCGGATTACCCCTGTCTACCGGGCTTTCTTCGAAAACCTTGGCGCTGATGTTGCGCAAACAGCCCCGGGCGAGGTCTACACGGCGCTGGAACGTGGCACAGTTGATGGTTATGGCTGGCCTATTCAGGGCATACTGGATCTGGGCTGGCACGAACATACCGCCTACCGTGTCGATCCTGGTTTCTATCAAGTCGAAGTTGGCGTATTGGTTAATCAGGACGCCTGGGAAAAGATGACTGATGAGCAGCGCGATTACCTGACGGAAAAGGCGATCTGGCTCGAGTCCCTGAATGAACTCAATGCTGACATCAATGAAAGCGAGGCTGAACGCCAGGCCGAAGCGGGGCTTGAAGTTATTGAACTCGAAGGCGCTGAGCGCGAGCGTTTCCTGAAAGCAGCCTATGAGTCACAGTGGGAGACACTGTCCAGGCAGGCGCCGGAAAATACCAAAAAGTTTCGTGCGATTCTTGAATAATCAATGAATACGTTGACTGATAACAGAGGCCGGGTTGCTGCCAAATTAAACCGGCCTGGCTTGTTTTACGGCTATGTAATGCGAGCCTGTGGACTGTGTTCAGGCATGATTATCGCTATGCTGGCTGTCCTAATCGTTTACAACGTCATGAGCAGAAACCTCGGTTTTGGCTCCCTGGGTTGGATCATGGAGGGCAGCGAGTACGCTCTCGGTGTAGCGACTTTTCTGGGTGCGCCCTGGGTGCTATATGAAAATGCTCATGTCCGTATTGATATCCTGTACAACAACCTTCCCAGTCAGGCCGGACGCCGACTGGAAATTCTGATCAACCTTTGCGGGGCGGCAATTGCCATTGTTTTCCTGTATTTCATGATGAATGTGGGGGTGGAGTACTACACCCGGGGGACTCGTGTGTTCAAAGCATTTGTTTTCCCTGAGTGGTGGACTTTCGTCATTCCGGTGCTCAGTTTCGGACTATTGATTGTGGAATTTCTAAGACGCTTCTGGCGTTTAGTGGTTGGAGATACCTGATATGGAGTGGCACCTCGCATTAACTCTGTTGATTGGTGGCCTCATTGTGCTGATGGCAATAGGTCTGCCAGTAGTTTTTGGCTTTCTTGCCATCAATATTGTCGGGGCCTATCTTTTTCTCGGTGGCGAAATGGGATTAATGCAGATGGCTCGCAATACTGCTGGCGCTGTTAATTCGTTTTCGCTGATACCCATACCCCTGTTTGTACTGATGGGAGAGATCCTCTTTCATACCGGCCTGGCCTTTCGTGCTATTTCTGCTATTGAAGGCCTGATCGCGCGCGTCCCCGGCCGGCTCAGTATTGTGTCCGTGCTTGGTGGCACCGCGTTTGCCACCTTGTCCGGCTCCAGTATCGCCAATACCGCCATGATGGGCAGCTCCTTGTTGCCTGACATGTTAAAACGTGGCTATCACCCATCCATTGCGATGGGGCCGATCATGGCCGTGGGTGGCATTGCCATGTTGATCCCACCTTCCGCTCTCGCCGTGACACTGGGCAGCCTGGCAGGCATCTCAATTGGCGGTCTGTTGATTGGTGGCATCATTCCAGGTCTCCTCATGGGTCTGGCTATTCTTGGATATGTGGTTATTCGCTGCCTGCATAACCCGGCATTGGCACCGATGGATGACATTGCCCTGCCCAGCGGCTGGGAACGGTGGAGACCGTTCTGTGTTTACGTCTTGCCCTTATTCGGAATCTTTGTGCTGGTGGTGGGCAGTATGCTCATAGGCTGGGCCGAGCCCACTGAGTCAGCTGCATTCGGGGCGGTTGCTGCAGCCTTGGCTGCCCTCTTTTATGGCCGCCTGAACAAAGACTCACTGATTAAATCATTGATGGAGACCACCAAGATTTCCGTCATGATTCTGTTTGTCTTGGTGGCGTCTACCACGTTCTCGCAATTATTGTCTTTTTCCGGCGCCACCAGCGGCTTGCTCAGCGTCGTGGGCGGCTGGGAACTTACGCCGCTGATGCTGGTACTTTGCATGTTGCTCGTCTTGCTGATACTGGGGTGTTTTGCGGATCAAATCAGCATGATCATGATCACCTTGCCGTTTTTCATGCCACTCGTAGCGTCTTTGGGGCTGGATCCTATTTGGATTGGCGTGTTGTTTCTGATTGCCATGGAGATCAGCTTTCTCACGCCTCCCTTTGGGTTGCTTTTGATCGTAATGCAGGGTGTGGCACCCCCTGGCATTACTCTGACTCAGGTATATAAGGCGGCTCTGCCATTTCTTCTGTTACAGCTGATGGTATTGATGATGGTGGTGGCAATGCCATGGCTGGCAACGGGGCTGTCGTCACTCATGCAATAACAAGCTTCATATCCCAGTTTACATTGCTCCGTGGCTGATATTTCGTGTCAATTATCAATATAAGTTACAAGGTTTAATCCACTGACCGTTCTACGGCATTGGGTTTTGGAGGGCACAGAAAATGGCTGAAAGATCATTTGTTAATGAAGTGAAAAAGTTGCGTCTTGGCGCGGGTGAAGAGTTTCACGGTGAAGGCATCCTCGCCGTCACCAAGGCGCTGCTGCAGTCAGGTGTCGCGTATGTTGGCGGTTACCAAGGCGCCCCAATTTCTCATCTGATGGATGTCCTGCACGACGCAAACCCTATCTTGAAAGAGTTGGGTGTTCATTTTGAAAACAACGGCAGTGAAGCAGGGGCCGCCGCCATGCTGGCGGCTTCAGTCAACTACCCGATACGCGGGGCAGTGGCATGGAAATCCACCGTCGGCACCAATGTAGCCTCTGACGCTCTTGCTAATTTGTCTTCCGGGGGTGTGACAGGGGGTGCCCTGATCATCGTTGGAGAGGACTACGGTGATGGCTCCAGTATTATTCAGGAGCGCACCCATGCCTTTGCCATGAAAAGCCAAATGTGGCTACTTGATCCACGCCCGAACTTGCCCAGTATCGTTGCGGCGGTTGAACAGGGTTTTCAGTTGTCCGAGGCGAGCAATACTCCGGTCATGCTGGAACTGCGCATACGCGCCTGTCACGTGCACGGTCGATTTACAGCGACTGACAACAAGCGACCGCCGTTCTCTATCAACGAAGCACTGGACAAGCCAGTGCGTGATGTAACCCGCATCTCACTACCGCCTTCCACCTTTGCCCATGAGCATGAGAAGGTTGATAGCCGCTGGCCCTCAGCTCAACGCTTTATCCGCGAGCAAGGTCTTAATGAATTTTTTTCCGGTTCGCACAAAGACCTCGGTCTCGTGCTTCAAGGTGGCCTCTACAATACTGTGATCCGGGCGCTGGAACGATTGGGCTTGGCGGACAGTTTTGGCAACAGCCAGATCCCCTTGTATGTGCTTAATGTCACCTATCCTTTGGTGGGTGATGAAGTTGTGGAATTCTGCGCCGATAAAAAAGCCGTATTAATGGTTGAGGAAGGACAGCCGGATTATTTGGAGCAAAACGTACACGCCATCTTGCGTCGCGAGGATTGCACGACAAAACTGCATGGTAAAGACATGCTGCCCAAAGCTGGGGAGTACACCGGTCAGGTGCTTATTGACGGTATCCGACAATTCTGTGAACAGCATGCGCCTCAGTTGCTGGCCCAGCATGCGGTCATAGCCAAACCCATTGTTTTTGACAATTTTGATACGGCGGTACCTGCTCGGCCTCCGGCTTTTTGCACCGGGTGTCCGGAACGTCCTATTTTCACCGCAATCAAACTGTTAGAACGTGAACTGGGCGCACATCACATCAGCTGTGATATCGGTTGCCATCTGTTCTCTATCCTGCCGCCGTTCAACCTGGGCAATACCACCATGGGTTACGGTCTCGGAGCATCCGCCGCCTCGGCTTTCAATCGTACGTCTGGTCGCCGAGCCATCAGTGTCATGGGTGACGGGGGCTTGTGGCACAACGGCTTGACCAGCGGTGTGGCCAATGCCGTTTACAACAATGACGATCAAGTGATTTTGTTGGTGGATAATTTCTACGCCGCCGCAACCGGTGGCCAAGACTTACCCTCTTCCCGGGCTGACAATCCCATTCGTCAAACCAATATCCCGATTGAACAGGCTGTGCGCGGTGTCGGGGTAAAGTGGGTACGAACAGTAGACCGCACCTACGACCTGCAGCGGATGAAGGATGCCCTGAAAGAGGCTCTGACCACCAAAGCAGGTGGGCCGAAAGTGGTTATTGCCCAGTCCGAATGCATGCTCAACCGCCAGCGCCGCGAAAAACCAATTTTTCGCAACGCGGTAAAAACCGGCAAGCGGGTCGTTCATGAACGTTTCGGGATCGACAGTGATACCTGTACCGGTGATCACTCCTGCATCCGGCTCTCTGGCTGCCCTTCACTATCAATCAAACCCAACCCGGATCCGCTGCGTCAGGACCCGGTCGCCCATGTAGACAACACCTGCGTGGGCTGTGGCCTGTGTGGGGAGGTCGCTCATGCAGCCGTCCTTTGTCCGTCTTTCTACCGTGCCGAGGTTATTAACAACCCCAACAAATGGGACCGGTTTATTAGTCGGGTACGCAGCACTGTTATCAACGTACTTCAGGCACGCACTGAGCGCCGACTGGCTCAATACCAGTTCTAGAACCCGTTTATTCAGGAGTATATTGTGAGCGAAGTGACCACACACACTCGTCCCATCACCATTGCCATACTCGCCATGGGCGGTCAGGGCGGCGGTGTTTTATCCGACTGGATTGTTAATCTGGCTGAGCATTCCGGCTATCTCGCCCAGACCACTTCAGTACCGGGTGTCGCTCAGCGCACCGGGGCCACTATTTATTATCTTGAGTTGTTTCCCGCCGAGGCGGCTCAGATCGCCGGCAGGGATCCTGTTCTGGCACTGATGCCAGTACCCGGCGATGTGGATATTCTCATCGCAGCAGAGTTCATGGAGGTGGGACGCGCACTGCAACGTGGACTGATTACTGCTGATCGCACTACTGTGATCGCGTCAAGTCACCGGGTATATGGCATTACTGAAAAAACAGCCATGGGAAACGGCATCCATGACCCGGAGCCCATCCGCAAAAATGCCACTATCGCTGCGAAACGCTTCATCCATTTTGATATGAATGCCACGGCAGAAGCCAACGGCAGTGTGATCAGTGCTGTTCTGTTTGGCGCCCTGGCGGCCAGCACGGCGCTACCATTGTCGCGCGAAGCATACGAAGCCGCCATTCGGCGCGGCGGTGTCGGTGTCGAACCGAGCCTGAAGGCCTTCAGTGCAGGCATGGAACAGGCTATTGCAGAGCCAGTCACGGCAGTGCCCGATGATCCACTTGCAAACCAAACGACTAATGCAAGGGTGTTGGAATTACTGGACCGAATTCAGACTCGACATCCCGAGCAAGTCCGCAGGAACGCCCAAGAAGGTATTCGGCGGATGATGGATTATCAGGACACCGAGTACGCTGAGCACTATTTGGAGCGGCTGGAACGGATTATTGATCTCGAGCATGCCAATGGAGGGGCGTCCCATGACTACCAACTTTCTGCTGAAACCGCTCGATATCTGGCGTTGTGGATGAGCTATGAAGATACAATCCGAGTAGCAGACCTGAAAACCCGCAGCGAGCGGTTCAAACGAGTGCGCGAGGAAGTCAAGGTCAAAAATGATCAGATCACCTATGTCACCGAATTCATGCACCCTAGAGTTGAAGAAATCTGCGATACACTGCCGTCCGGCGTTGGCAATTGGATCATGCGATCCCCCCGTGTCTGTCGCCTGCTTGGTCGGTTAACCCACAGGGGTCGCCATATCCGAACTACAAAACTGACTGGATTTTTTATGCTTTATACGCTGGCTGGCATGCGTCGCTGGCGCCGGAAGACATTGCGATTCACGGTAGAGGATAAACGCATCAATGCCTGGCTAGAGCGCGTGGAGAAACTGATACCAGATGATCCTAAACTCGCGATTGAGGTGATCGAATGCCAGCGCCTGGTGAAAGGCTATGGTGATACTCACGCTCGCGGCTGGCGAAGCTTTGACACCATCATGCGAGTACTTGATCGACATTCTGATCGACCCGACCTGCCAGCTCAGGTACGAAGATTAAGGGACGCGGGGCTGGAGGATGAAGACGGTAAATCGCTTGAGCTGTTGGTCAATGAGCTGGACCAGTTTCCGGACCGGGCGCCAGTACTTGCCAGCAGCAGAGATTAACTAGCGCGGAAAGGTGTTGATTCTGCCAAAGCGGTGCTTAAGTACAATTGTTCTGTACAATTCACAGCGACCGGCAACTCATGGAGCTGACCCTATATCAGCTTCATGCTCACCCGGCGCTTTCTTCCTTCATTGCATTATTTCTTCCGTCACTGCATCAACTGCACCAGGATCAACGAGATGGCGGGGAATAAGATCAGCAGGGCCAGCCGCACTAGGTCCGCGCCGATGAAAGGTACCAGCCCCTTGTAGATGCTCACCAGAGGGACATGGGGCAGGCTAGCCTTAATCACGAAGACATTCATGCCGATGGGCGGCGTGATCAGGGCGATCTCTGTAACCACTACCACGATGATCCCGAACCACACCAGATCGAAGCCGTTGGCTGTCAGGGTGGGCACGAACAACGGTACACAGATCAGGATGATGGACAGCGAATCCATCACGCAGCCTAGCACCAGAAACACCATAAGGATGATGAGCAGTGTCTGGTAGGGCCCCAGGCCCAAGCCATCGATCCCGTGGCGGATGCCTTCACCCAGCCCGGAAAAGGAGATCAGGTGGGTGAAGAGCATGGCGCCGAACAACACAGCATAGAGCATCACTGAGGTGGCAGCGGTGTCGACGAAGATGCGCCGGATATGCTTAAGCCCGATGCGTCGCTGTAACAGGGCAATGATCAGGGCGAAACCGGCCCCCATGCCACCGGCTTCAGTGGGCGTGAAAAATCCCAGGTAAATGCCGCCGATAACCAAGCCGAAGAGCAGTGCGAAGGGCCAGACGCCACGCAGCGAGGTCAGCTTCTCCCTGGCGGGCGTGGCATCACCACGCGGCGCGCTTTCGGGCCGCCAACAGGCGATCAGCCAGACCACAACAAGGTAGAGCCCCAGCCCCAACAGGCCCGGCAGCACGCCAGCAATAAACAGATGCCCGATATTGGTCTGGGTGAGAATGCCGTAAATAATCAGAATAATCGAGGGCGGGATCAGGATACCCAGTGAACCACCCGCAGCGATGGTCGCCGTGGCCAGCGAGTCCGAGTAACCGTAGCGCTTCATGCTCGGGTAGGCCACCTTGGACATGGTAGCAGCCGTTGCCAGACTGGAGCCGGACACGGCGCTGAACCCGGCGCAGGTCATCATGGTAGAAAGCGCCAGACCACCGCGAACCGAGCCCAGAAAAGCGTAAGCCGCTCGGAACAGGTCATCGGCAATCCCGGAGCGTGCCAGGATGTTCCCCATCAGCACAAACATGGGTACTACCGCCATCTCATAGGAGAACACGGCCTGAGTGATGGTCAGCGAGACCATCGAACGTGCCACGTCCCAGCTGACCACATAGGTGAGCCCGCCGATCGAGACAGCCATTAGTGCAAAGGCCAGCGGTACGCGCAGGAAAGCGAGCAGCAGCACACCGAGCAGGGAAGCGATACCTATTATCATAGTGGATTCCCTTCCTGATCATGGGCGGGTGTTGTGATGTTTAAGAGTGAGGCTGGCAGCAGTGCGGACAGCCCGGACAGGAAAGCGGTAAAGGCCATGAAGGCGTACATGTAACTGCGCGGAATGTAGAGTGCCTGGCTCGCCTCGTGGATTTGCACAGCCTGTTGAGTTGCCAGTACGTATTGCCAGGCGATCAGAAACAGTATGGCCGCCACGCTTACCGAGACCAGGGCGTGCCACCATTGTAAATGGGGTGAGGACAGCCAGCGATCAAACAGGTCCACGACAAGGTGCCCGCGATCAGCAGTAACCAGCGGCAATCCACAAAAAATAATGATCACCATCAGATGTTCTGTGATGTCGTGTGCACCATAGATGGGGATGCCGAACAACCGGCGCCCCAGCACGTCACAGAAGGTGAGAGCCACGATGGCAAACAGTGCCAAAATCAGCACTGATTCCACGCCCAGCCTCACCCGTATGAGTATGTGTCGCATGAGTAGCTCCTGCCCTATACCGGGCTGGCCGGGTTATTCGCTGTCGAGGGCCTGGTAACGGCTCTCGTAGAAATCGACGATGGCCGTCGGGTCTGTGTAGCCCAGCCCCTGCATTTCCTCGAACCAGGAGGTTAGCATGGCTTCGCGAATCCCGTGGGTTTTCTCAAGCAGAGCATCGGATGGCTGGTGGAACTGGTTGCCCAACCGGCGCAACTCCTCTTCAGCGGCCTGGTTCTGGGCATGAAAACGTTCGCCCCACAGTCGTGAGAGGTGCTCTCCCGACACGCTCATGATGGCGTCCTGATCTGCATCGGACAGGGAGTCCCATTTGCGTTCATTCATGCCGATGAAGAAAGTAGCATCGTAGAAGCCACCCGGAAACAAGGTGTGGTGTTCCAACTGGCTCTCCAGGCGGAAGGCGATAACCGACTCCAGTGGGTGCAGCGAGCCATCGACGACGCCGCTTTCGAGCAGCTCGTAGCCGCGAGTGGCAGGCGCGGCCACGGGGACCGCACCAAAGGCCTCCAGCAGCTCTTTCTGGATCGGGCCACCCATGCGCAGCTTCTGGTTGTCCAGGTCGCTAACGTCTACCACCGGTTGGCTGCCATGGTGCAGAGCACCACCGCCGAGCAGGCCGACGCCCAACAGCTTGACCCCATCATAGGCTGGGTCATCGCTCATGTACTCCCCGATAGTGTCCCACAGGGCGATAGACGAGGCGACGGCGTTGGAGCCGGTCAGAGGCATCTCGGCAAACCACAGTGACTTGAAGCGAATGGGTTCATAGGTGAAGTTGCCCCAAGTGATGTCGACCACGCCCAGGCGCGCGAGCTCCCAGTGTTTCTCGGGGGAGCCGACGGCACTGGGTAGCATCCTGATCTGCACACGTCCCTCGGTGGCCTCGGTAACCTCCTCTGCCCAGGCGCCGAGAATGTCTGTGCTGACGAAGTGGTTTGGTGGCACCCAGTTGGAGAGCGTCAGGCTAGTCTGTGCCTGGGTGGCACTGGTGCCCAGAGCGAGGGCGATACCGAAAGCCAGTGTGGTTTTTTTCATGCGGGTCATGGTTATTCTCCTAATTGTTGTTGTTCCTGTGAAGTACAGGCGTTGGCCTCGGCACAGAGCTGAGGGGCAGAGAACCTCTGTTATTTGGAAGTGGTGAAGTATCGCGACACCAGCCCCAACCAAAAGGCTGCTGCTGGTGTCAAGCACTCATCGTTGAAGTCATAGTGGGGGTTGTGGACGCTGCACGGCCCCAAATGCGCCCCCTGGTCGTAGCCGTTGTCGCCGTTGCCGACCATCAGGTAGCAGCCGGGGATGCGCTCAAGGAAGAAGGCGCAGTCTTCGCTGGCCGTCAGGGGGGCAGCAGCTGTCTCGACCAATGAATCGCCGAACAGCGCGCGGGCGGTTTCCACCGCCAACTGAGTCTCAGCCGCCGCGTTGATCAGTACCGGGTAGCCACGCTCGTAGGTGACCTCGCAGCTGCAATCAAAGGCTTCAGCCTGAGACTCGGCGATGGTGCGAATGCGTCGCTCTATGGTGTCGCGCACGGCGGGGTCAAGTGTCCTGACGCTCAGTTCCAGTTCGGCAGTCTCGGGGATGATATTGTAGGCGTTGCCAGCTTGCAGCCGACCCACGCTGATTACCGAGGCGAGGTTGGGGTCCACGTTGCGCCCCACAATGCTCTGCAGCGCCATCACAGTAGCGGCTGCCGGGAGGGTTGAATCCACGGCCAGATGCGGCATAGCTCCATGTCCGCCCTTGCCAGCGAAGGTGATCGAGACTTTGTCCGATGACGCCAGGAAGGCCCCCTCGCGGAAATAGAAGTGGCCGACCGGTTTGCCGGGATAGTTGTGCAGAGCGAACAGCGCGTCGCAGGGAAAGCGCTCCAGTACCCCCTCCTCGATCATACGGCGTGCACCACCACCACCGCCCAATTCCTCGGCGGGCTGAAAGATCAGTGTAAGGGAGCCGCTACCCGGCAGGGCGTTGTCGCGATGGAGTCGAGCCAGCACTTCGGCGGCCCCCAGCAAGATTGACGTGTGTCCGTCGTGACCGCAGGCATGCATTTTGCCAGCCACCTGACTCGCCCAGGGCAGGCCTGTTTGCTCGTGGATGGGCAGTGCATCCATGTCTGCACGCAGTCCAAGTCGCGGGCCTTGTTCATCGCCCCAGCGCAACACCCCGACCACGCCGGTTACGGCGAGTCCGGTATGCACCTCGTATCCCCATTCCTCAAGCCACTCGGCCACCAGGCGGCTAGTGGCAACTTCCTCAAAGCCAAGTTCCGGGTTCTGGTGGATCTGGTGGCGCCAGGCCTTCATCTTGTTGACATCTGGCTGGAACTTCGGGAAAGCTGTCATTGAATATTCCGTTCAGCATTTATTTTTGTTGCATGTACGATGGCAGTTGCCGGAGACAACGTAAAGACGACATAATCGGTTTGATGACAACTATTGGTGTTCATTGATATGAAAGATCATCAACTCAGAGCGTTGCTACAAGTGGCTGAACAGGGGTCGATTCGGGGTGCCTCCAGAGAGCTGCATCTGAGTCAGAGTGCCCTGACCAAGGCGCTTCGTGAGCTGGAAGCGGATTTAGGGGCCGAGTTACTAGTGCGTAGCTACAAGGGGGTCGAGTTCACTCCCGCTGGACAGGCGCTGCTAATCAGGGCGCGCCTTGCATTGGCTACGCTAGACAAGGCCCGGGATGAGGTTCGCTGGTTGTGCGGGGACACTAGCATTAAGGTTACGGTGGGGGTGACCCCAACGATAGCGGCCACAGCACTTCCTCGAGTACTCAATGAGTTTGATCGAGCACATCCTGATGCCGCCCTGACCCTGGTAGAGGGCATGCTGACGAATGTGATGCCAGGGTTGCTGGAAGGGCGTATCGACTTTGCTATTGTTGCTGTGGAGCCGGATCAACTGCCGTATGAGATCGTATTCGAACCCTTGGCACGGATCCTCGCCGAGCCAGCTGCGCGGATTGGCCACCCGCTCCTGAAAGCGAACACCTGGTCACAGATGGCCGAAGCCCGTTGGGTCCTGAGTTTGGGCACCGGTAGCCTGGCACAGCAATTGTTGGTCTGGCTCGAGGAGCAGGGCATAATCCTATCGCGTCAGGTGGTGAAGTGCGACTCTCCAACACTGATGACCGAATTGATGCGGCGGACCGATTTGGTCGGCTTTGGCCCCCGAATACTGTTCGAGGATCCATTGTCCGGCGCCGGGCTGGCTCACTTTGAGTCGCTACCGGCCTTTCCATCAATTACATTGGGGATGCTCAAGCTGAGAGGCGTGCCCCTTAACTCGGGTGCCCAGAGGTTAGCAACTTTGTTTAGCCGGCATATTAAGCCCTTGTCGCTATAGCACTGGGGCTGCTGGGTGGACTCGGGCTGCTGGGTGGACTCGGGCAGCTTGCAGACCCAACGGAGGACGAGATTGGACAATCGCTGTCTTCAGCGCAGTTGCCTAAACGTGTCCCTATGACTGGTCCAGGTTGGAAGCGCTCAGATGGCTGATGATGTACACATGTCTTTCACTGGACAGGGCGGGGCGGCTGGGTTCTATCTCCAGCCTATAATTTGAATCCGACACCGGTCGATGTAAAAGCACGGATACTGACCACGAACATCAATCTGGATGAAGGTACCTGTTCGGTGGAGCTGCTGATGGAAGCATCAGAGTTCTTTGGATTGGGTCTGGATTCGGCGCGTGCCATCATTCGTGAAGTGCCGCAAACCACCCGCACCTGGCGGGAAGTGGCCAGGGAAGTCGGTGCCGCGCGGTCAGAGATGACTCGAATGGTCAGCGCCTTTGACCACGAGGGTCTTGACGCTGCTTTGCAGCTTTAGATTTGGAATGGGATTAGACACCCAAGGAATAGTAACACTCAGGGTGATATGTTCAGTGGTTACTAAAACCCTGTCGGTTATAACCCGGTTAAACGGCGCTTGGCCTCCGCAGCGGCAAGGTCCCAGCTTTTTTTGGTGGTTGGCAGGCCATTCTCTCCAAGTGGCTCGACACCTCTGGCTTCACGCCGTGTATTGACGCTTTCAGTGTATTCAGCGCTCATGGGGTTGATCCCTCGCTTGCGATCACGAGCATCGCTGATGGAATCCATCATGTGATCAGACTCTTCCGGAAACCATTCGTGATGAATGGCCCGAGTCAGTGAATCCAACTCCTGCTCACGCGCTTCTTTTAAATCCAACGCCTGGATTTTTGCCGCTGACAGTCCCTCGCGGGCCTCGCGATATTGCCTGGCAGCTTCTTTGTTGACTCGGTTCATACGGCACCACCTGTGTTTGTTGCTTCAAGTGATGAGTCTAGTCGGTGGAGCGACATATTATGTCGCACCATGATAGACAATAGCCTCATCAAACACAGGGAGACCCGATATGGCCACGCAATATACCGCTAAGCAGATCTCACAGGCCTTGTTTCAAGCAGACCCGATGAATACAGGGTGTAAGGAAAACGACTGCGAAGATGAATACGATATGGTTGCTCGAGCAGTTAAGGATCGAGTTGATCGGGGAGCGAGCATTTCGGAAGCCCTCTATTAAGCGCTATCAGACAGTTTTTACGATGGCGACTCTTTTGATTCAGGCCGGCTCGCCTCTACTTTGTCTTTTATCAACGGACAACTGCAGTGATCAGCCAATGACTAACAGCTAAAAGATCTGGGCTCTACTGCCTTATCCTGACAGTATGGTCAGGATAAGAACGCAGGGGACCCTGCCAAGCCAACGAAGGAGCAGTAACGATGTATGACATCATTGGCGATATACACGGCCACGCGACGCCTCTCAAGCAATTACTGACCAAGATGGGTTACCAGCAGCAGGGTGGCGTTTGGCAACACTCAACCCGCACAGTGATATTCCTCGGTGACTTTGTAGACAGAGGCCCTGAGCAGTTGGAAGTCGTTCAGATTGCCAAGAGTATGGTCGAGGCTAATCAAGCATTGGCTGTCATGGGCAACCACGAATTCAACGCTGTCGCCTGGGCGACAGAGCATCCCGAAGGCCCTGATGGCTATCTAAGAAAGCACAGCGATAAAAACAGGGACCAGCACCAGGCATTTCTGGCTCAGGTGTCTGAAGGCAGTGAGACCCACCGTGAGTTAATTAAATGGTTCAAGACACTGCCGCTGTACCTGGAACTGGATGGCTTGAGAGTTGTTCATGCATGCTGGCACTCAAAACAAATCAACGTACTGCAATCCTACCTTGACGATAGAAACAGTATTAAACCAAATGCTTGGCCGGCACTCGCACTCAAAGAGGGAGCTGGCTACGAAGCTTTGGAGGTTGTACTAAAAGGTCTGGAAATTGAGTTGCCAGACGGAGCTACCTTTCAGGATAAAAATAATCACACCCGCTCGGGTATCCGCACAGCCTGGTGGAGGCTTGACGCAACCACTTACAAAGAAGTGGCCATGGTTCCAAGCAGTGAAGTCAGCAAAATGCCTGACACTGATATACCTGTGAATACATTGCCGGGATATGCCTCTGATAAACCGGTCTTCATTGGTCACTATTGGTTGAGAGATGATCCGAGTCCACTAAACCCGTATGTCGCGTGCCTTGATTACAGTATAGCGGGCGACGAGGGTGGTAAACTCTGTGCATACCGTTGGGATGGCGAGAAAACTCTGGCTAAAGAGAATTTCTGCTGGGTCGAAAGGAGCGTCTGAGTGTCAGGTTTTTTCACTAGCCTCATACCACCCAACCAACTCCTTAGCCTGCCGCAACAACTCATCACGCCACTGCTGAGGTGCCAGCACCCGAATAGCACCCCCCAAGCTTTGTAGCCACCAGAACAACGTCTGCTCATCCCGAACCTGTGCCGTCATTAGCCCCCAGCCAGTGTCATCCGGCGCGGTGAGTACCTGGGACTCGTTCAAGGGCGTTTCTTGCAGCCGAACGAATAGCTCCCGGCTTATCAGGGCTTTTAACGTGATGGTCTCTTCAGACTGAAGCAGGCCAAAGCCGCCGTTTCTGATATAGGACTCAACCGAGAAGTTCGCCAGCGGTCTAAAGGGCGTGACTGTTTCCCGGGCACTTTCAAAGCGGTGCAAGGCGAATTGGAGCACGTCGTCGTAGTTTTTTACCGTCGCCAGTAAATACGTCACGCTGTGGCGGTGCACGATGCCCTGGGGGTGAAGCAAGTAGTCATCGGGTTCTTCGTTGTTCCGTTTGCGGTAGCGGGCTTCAATGGCGTGGTGGTGCAGCAGAGCATCGGTCACCACATGCCAAACGTCGGCATTGAAACGCGCCGGAACCAGTGACTGGTGAGCCGGCAGCAACCGGACCTTGGATTGCCAGCTGCCATGCCCGTTGGCCTGAATACTGTCCAGGTGCTTGTGCGCTTCGTTCAACGGCCCGGCCAGGCTGTCCAGTACAGCCGCTGGCAACAGTGACGTCAGGTATTGTTTGGCCAGTACCAGCGTGAGTGCTTCATTGGTGTCCATGCCCGGCAAACTGTGGCTGTAACCCTTGTCGAAACACCAGCGATGAGGTCGCTCACTTTCGTCGCAGAAAATCGGGAACTGCATGGATAAGCCGTTCATGTCCCGTTGCAGAGTCCGCAATGTCACCTCGAACCCCCGGTCTTTCAGCTTTTCCTGCAAGGTTGTGGTGGCAATCATACCCGGGTGTCGGGGAATGAGCTGGAGCAGCAACAGGCTGCGCTGCAGCGGGTCGGTCTTGCGTGGCATGGTACTGTCCTTAGCAACTGGGAATCATGTCATTCGCTGGTAGCGTCACATATTGACGCCTCGAACGCTAGTCTACCTCCTCAAGCCGTAACAGCGAGGGATACCCATGACTGCATTAGCCTCAATACCAAATCAGGACCCAGTCGAGGGCCTGAAAGCCCATGCACAACTCTGGCTGTTGCGCTTTTTCATGCACTCGCCTCAACTGCGCCGTCGTCGGCACTTGCAGGAATACGTGGACGAGTCCATTCAGCAGTTCCTTGAAATCAATACCAGTGGTTCCGAGTCGGACGATGAGCCGAGTGCCAAAGCCTTCAAGAAACAACTGGAGCAAGCCTGGCGCCAGGCTGAGCAAAACGCTAGACCGTTGCCAGTGCAAATCCAGAAAAACCTCGATCGAATCCAGACGATGGCCGGGTTTTCAGAGACAGAATGCCGGCTCTTTCTGCTGGCCATCACCATGCATGCCCACCCGATCTTGAGCGACATCCCCCAGCTTTCCATGCGCACCACCGCACGGGATACGGTACAAACCATTTGCACCATGCTCCAACTCAACTACCGGGATGTCATTAACGCCCTCAGTGAAGGCAGTCGATTGCTTGAATCGGGCCTGATCAGTGACTCGGCCGCGCTAAGCCAGGGGTTTGGGCTGGAGGATCTGTACCTGCCCAGTGAGCAGCTGGCCGATCAACTGCTCAGCGCCGCGACGGAAACCAACGACATCCTTCGGCACGTGCTGACGCCCTCATCGGCGCCGGGCCAGTGCCTGAATGACTTCCAACACCTGGGCAAAACACTGACGCTGCTTCAGCACTACATCACTGGAGCCACTCGTACCCCCAAGCCGGGAATGAACATCCTGATTCACGGTGAGCCCGGCACGGGTAAAACCCAGCTTGTACTGGCCATGCTGGCCCATTGTGGCTTGCCGCTTTACGAGCCCAACTACCAGCCACAACGAGACCGGTTCACCCGCTCCGCCAGCCGCCTATCCCTGTACCGATGCGCCCAGATGCTGATGCAGCCCGGCGACGGCTGGATACTCATGGACGAAGCCGACCATCTGTTCGAAACCTCCCTGTTCAGAGCCCAGGATCCGGACCTGGTCAAACCAGCCATGGTGAACCTGCTGGAAAAGAACCCGCTGCCCACCATCTGGATCGTCAACCACCCGGAACAGGTTGACCCGGCCTATATCCGCCGGTTCGATCTGGTGTTGCCCCTGAACACACCACCCCAGCACCAGCGCCTGAAAATTGCCCGGCAACAAACAGGCAACTGGGTTGACGAAACCGCCCTGAAGCGGCTCACGCAAATCGAAGCCCTCACGCCAGCCATCATTGGCCGGGCGGCCGAGGTAGCCCAACTGAGTGACCTGACGGATAACAGCCAGTACCTCGAAGCCATGGTACTGAACACGCTCGAAGCCCAGGGCCACAGCCAGGCTCGCCGGCAATGGAAGCAAAAAACAGAAGAGGGCTACGACCCGGCCCTGGTCAATGTCGATATGGAGCTGGCACCGCTGATTGAAGGTCTGAAGCAAAACCCGGAAGCAAGAATGTGCTTTTACGGCGAGCCGGGTACCGGAAAGACCGCACTGGCACGCTGGATCTCCGAACAGCTTGAGCGGCCTTTGCAACAGACCAAAGCCTCAGACCTGATTTCCCCCTGGGTAGGGCAAACGGAGCAAAACCTGGCCAAGGCCTTCGAGCAAGCCGAGACCGACCAGGCCGTGCTGCTGATTGATGAAGTCGACAGCTTTCTCTACCCGCGTGAATCCGCATCGCACTCCTGGCAATTGACCGCCGTAAACGAGTTCCTGGTGCAGATGGAGTCTTTTAACGGTTTGTTCATCGCCACCACCAACCGCATGAGCGGACTGGACTCCGCAGCCCTGCGCCGATTCGACCTGAAACTTGAGTTTCAGGCCCTGCGGGAAGACCAACTGAAAAGGATGCTCCACCAACAAGCCGACCTGATTGGCTTGACCATCAAAGAAGGTGATGACATGGCCTATAAGCACCTGGTTGGGCTAACCGCAGGAGATATCGCAGCGGTGACGCGACAACACAGGTTTAATCCGATCAGCAGCATGGAGGATCTGGTTGCCCGGTTGAGTCAGAATGCATTGCTGAAGCCCCGGGTTTCGAAACCTATTGGGTTTGTTCATTAAACGGAACCAATCGAATACTTAATGATCAAAAAAGACTGCACGGAAAAGTAAAAGTAGTAAAAAATAGAACAATATTTTTGTGCGGAATGACGAGTGACCTGGATTATTTTTCAAGCGCTGAGCAGCAAGTAATGGCGTACGGAACTCCCGAATTTGACTATTTGGACAACGCAAGGATAGAATGAAACCCCCTTACAGAGGAAATGATATGAAACACAGCAGTATTCTTCTCTCTTCAATTTTGTTGGCCGTAGCACCCATGTCGTTTGGTTCTGAAATTGGAGCCAAAACGTTAGAGATCGGTGGTGGCATGGCTATTAATTATTCTGATATTGATAGCACATTTGGTACTGAAACTAGTACAGTAAGTGCTTTTAGTGCTTCAGCATCGTCACTTTACTATTTGAACGAAACGTTTGGTCTTGGCTTCACGTCAAGTGCAACGTCAACGAAATACGAGTATGATGGTTATTCAGAAAAGCTTACTACAGCGACAATTGGTCCGGCAATTGGGTTGGCCCTTCCTTTGAATAAAAGCTCAAGTTTCAAAGTACAGGGGGCGCTTTTGCTCGCGTCTCAGAGTTATCAGGAAGACGGTGTTAATCGAGGGTCAGCCAGTGGTTCCGGGTACACCGTAAGAGGGGCGATTGCGATTTTTGATACCGAGAACGTATCAGTAGATCCGTATATTTCGTATACGAAAATCACAGTGTCGGATAACTTTGGCAATGAGCTGGTGACCTCAGGTCCTACGTTTGGTATCTCACTGTCAGTTTATATTGATCATTCTCAGTAAAAAATACTGACCTCTGCTGTAACGCCAATACTGCAGGCCGAGGTCATTCTAACGTCAAATACAGTAAAACTGTGGTACCCAAATATACCCGTTGTCGGTATCACCATACAGTGTACCTGCCAACTTCAACTCAAATAATCCCGCAATATACACGCACACCAAAGCGTCCAGCGCATCTTCGTTATCTTTAAGACCGCGGCCACTGAGCGAATTAATGTGGTCATCATCCAGGAAATAACTTAATGCGTCTGGAATGATGAGTTTCAAAACCTCAGACTGAGCTAACCCCTTGAGAAGGCCCGCCAGTTCAATTTGGCCACGCTTTTTATCGGCTACTTTTCCCTTTTTATACTTCAGTCGCATAGGCAGCCCAAAGCATTCAATGATGGCCGGATGCGGGTAGCATTCGAGCTGCCATTTCGTTTTCCCAAGATGCTGGTAGCCGCGCTCTTTAAGTTGTTCTGAAAAAGCAACGCTGGATGGGTCAGGATAAAGCGTCAGGTTTGAAGTATGGCAAGATGCATGTCGTGAACCGTAGTCACCACTCAATAGTTTTTCGCAAGGACGCTGGCCGGTGGTGTTATTGATAATGAGCGGTGCATCGATTGAAATGCCGAGAATGTCAGGCCACGATGCAAGATAATCCGCGACCCCGGTAGCCCCCCCCCAGGCTGGGAGCTATAGTCTCGACAGTCAGTGTTTTGCGATCCAGCAACGCGATGGCTACAGCAGATGGATTCTTGGCACCGTGCCAGGCTAAATCAATACCAGCCAACCTCATAAAAAGTAAGCGCCAATAAATCAGCCCCTTGACTCCCCCCAACTTAGTCACCTCTACTCC
>NZ_JBBECH010000088.1:0-58830 GCF_040881935.1 Saccharospirillum sp.
CCGGCATCTGAATATCCATAAAAATCAGGTCGTACTGATTGCGCTGCACAGCGTCGACCGCATCTTCTCCGTTCCGTGCCCCGTCTACCTGGACGCCAATGCTTTCCAGCAGGGTGATGATCAGTTTCAGATTAGCGGGGTTATCGTCGACCGCCAACACCCTAACGGTGGAGCGCATCAGGCCCAGAGCCAGCGATGTGTTTTCTTCAATTTGCCCGGCTTTTTCCGGGCGAAGCATGGCTACCAGCGTCTGGTAAAGCTGGTTGTAGCGTACCGGGGTCGATAAATAGTGCTTGGCACCTTGCTCCAGCAGTTTGTAGCTAATGTCCTCATCCCGTGTTGTGGCCAATACCAGTGTCGGGCAGTGCAATTCCCGTTCAATATGCAGTATCTGGCGGTACAGCGAGTCGTCGTTGTCGAACCCACTGACATCGACCAGGGCCATGTCCGGGCGTACCGTATCGGGTTGCTTCAGGTGCTGGTGCAGGTCATCCAGCTTGCTCATCACCAGGCAGTCCATACCCCATTGTTCGGCCTGATGACGAAACGCCAGTTGCGACATCTCGCGCGGTTCGACGATGGCCAACGTGAAACCACTCAGGTCTATTAGTTTGGGTGGCTGTTGAATGGCCGGGGCCACTTCCGCTTTGATGTTGAACCAGAAGGTGGAACCTTCATCTTTCTGGCTTTCCAGGCCAATATCGCCGCCCATCTGCTCCACCAACCGCTTGGAGATGACCAGCCCAAGACCGGTGCCGCCAAATTCGCGGGCAGTTGATGAATCGGCCTGGGTGAAGGCATGGAACAGGGCTTTCTGTTCGGCTTTGGACAGGCCAATGCCGGTATCGGTCACGCTGATGCGGAGCATCAGTTTGTTGCCCTGGGCCTGTTCGATCATGGTGCGTACGACAATACTGCCCTTGGGCGTGAATTTGATGGCGTTGTTAACCAGGTTGGTCAGTACCTGTTTGAGCCGAAGCGGGTCGGTAATCAGTTGCTCTGGTACATCGGAGTAATACAGGCTGACCACTTCCAGTTGCTTGGCCTGAGAGGCCGGGGCCAGCATCACCAACACATCCTCGATGGTTTCACGCAGGTTCATGCTGCGGTTATCGAGCATTAGCTTGCCTGCTTCGATCTTACAGAAATCGAGTACGTCATTGATGATGGTCAGCAGGCCCTGTGAAGACGACAGAATGGTGGAAATGTAGTCTTCCTGCTTGCGTGTCAGGTTGGATTTGGCCAGTAGGCGGGCAAAGCCGATAATGCCGTTGAGCGGTGTGCGAATTTCGTGACTCATATTCGCCAGAAACTCGGTTTTTACCTGATTGGCCTGTTGCGCTTCGCGCCGGGCCATATCCAGTTCGATGTTCTGGATTTCGATGGTTTCCAGTGTTTCGCGCAAATCTTCGGTGGCCTGCTCGACGCTGTTCTGCATTTCTTCATAGGCGTCGCGCAAGGTTTCTGCCATGGAGTTGATGCCCACTTCCAGATCATGCAGTTCGCCGTTCGCTTCCAGGTCGACCCGGGCGTCCAGGTTGCCCTCGCGAATCGCGTCGACGGTAGCCATCATATTGCGTACCGGGCGGCTGATTTCCCGGCTTAGCCAGACAGCCAGCCCGGAAACAGCGATCAGGCCGAGCGTCAGAATCATCAGGTTAATCAACAAGGTCCGGTAATGCGCGACCTGGGTGTTGGCGTAATCAAACTCAATTTCCAGCCAGCCCGTGGGGGCGGAAGTGCTCATGCGCAGCTGCAGGTCGGCCGGTGGGTAGATCGGGATCAGGTAGCGTTGTGTCCCTTGAGTGCGGTAGCGGGTGAGGCGGTTGGTGTCCTGGATGGAATAGGGGTAGGCCGGTCCCTGCATGGTCGGGCCAGATTCCAGCCACTCGCTGCCAAAGGGGTCAAACAAACGAACCGCACGAGCATCGCGCTCGTTCAGGGCGCGGCGCAACAGGGCATGAACCAACTCGGTGCGACCTGCCTGCAAGGGTAACGACAAGGCGTCCGCCAGCCGGTTCACCGCCGTTTCGGTACGGCTGTTAAAGGCGTTGGTCTGCTGGTCCATATCGTTTTTCGTAAACCAGGCCGTAAAGGCAATACCAAAGACCAGTACCGGCGCCAGAGCGATAAAAAGGATACGGTTTTGAATGCCCGTGGAAATCATGTGACTGCCTGTCTTTGTAGTAAAGGAACTGTAATCGGCCCATGGCAAGCGGTCAATTGAAACCCAGCGCCAGAGCACGCCTCGGGCGGTGTTAGAGGTACTCGTCCAGGCGCCATATAACGTTGGTGTTGCTGGATAAAAGGAGGCGCTATTACGCACCGGCACCCGAACGCAGTATCATAGCGGCACTTTTTTGATAGGAAGCAGCCAATGCCCTCATATCCGACGATTGAAGACTTTGTCGGCAACACGCCACTGGTCCGTCTGCAGCGCATGGCCGGTGCGACGAACAACACCATTCTGCTCAAGCTGGAAGGTAATAATCCGGCGGGCTCGGTCAAAGACCGACCCGCCATCAGCATGATTCGTCATGCCGAGGATCGGGGTGACATTAAACCCGGTGATACACTGATCGAGGCCACCAGTGGCAACACCGGTATCGCACTGGCGATGGCTGCGGCGATCAAAGGCTATAAGATGATCCTGATCATGCCAGCGAATCTCAGCGAGGAGCGCCGTGCCAGTATGCGCGCTTATGGGGCTCAAATCATCAGCGTGACCCAGCAGCAGGGCATGGAGTACGCGCGGGACCTGGCGTTACAGATGCAGGCAGACGGCAAAGGCCGTGTGCTGGACCAGTTTGCCAATCAGGATAACCCCCTGGCGCACTATGAAAGTACCGGCCCGGAGATCTGGCGCGACACCGCCGGTCAGGTGACCCATTTTGTGTCATCGATGGGCACTACGGGCACGATTATGGGCGTATCCCGATACCTGAAAGAGCAAAACCCGGCTATACAGATCATAGGCTTGCAGCCGGATGAGGGGTCTCAGATACCGGGCATTCGGCGCTGGCCCGAAGCTTACTTGCCAAAAATATTCGATGTCAGCCGGGTGGATCAGGTATTGGACATCAATCAGCACGAAGCCGAGGTTGCCATGCGCCGTCTGGCAGCCGAAGAGGGGATCTTTGCTGGTGTGTCATCCGGTGGAGCCGTTGCCGGTGCGTTGCGCCTCAGTCAACACCTTGAGAATGCGGTCATAGTGGCCATCATATGTGACCGGGGTGACCGCTATTTGTCGACTGGGGTGTTTAACTAACTCAAGTTTCGGAGTTCGGGTCAACTCATAGGCGTTGGTCCGCACCGAGTGGCGGGTATGCCTCTGTGGGGTCGGCGTAAATCCGTCCATGGAGCCTAGGCCGCAGCATCCCTGCTGCGGACTACCCCACAGAGGCATACCCGCCACCCGGTGCTTGTCTCCTGAGCGAACTCCGGAATTTGAGTAACTGAAACAACCTGGCCCGAAACTGGCTAAGGCGAAAGGCATTGGCGGAACATCGCTTGCGTCTGCGAGGTTCAATGGCTAAGGTGCGCCCCTTTCCGGGGGTACCCATGACAGGATGTCCGGGCATAGTTTGGCTATGCAACGATTTGAATAACAAACGAGTAACTGATGGTTAAGGTACGCGAAGATCAACCCGTATTCAGTGACGGAACAGTGGACTTGGAGTCCTGGCTGGTCCGCGTGGAACAGCAAAACCCCTTGCTTGACCGGGAAGAATTGTTGCGTGCCTGCCGCATTGCCCGATTGGCCGAGCAGGAAACTGAAACGCCCCAGAACCACTGGGGCGAGGGCGAGTCGGCCTATCGAACCGGCCTGGAAATGGCCGAAATTCTTTCTGAACTGAATCTGGATCAGGATGCCATCATCGCGGCCATCCTGTATCGAACCGTGCGCGAGGAAGAGTTGCCGCTGGATACCGTGCGCGACCAGTTTGGTCCGCAGGTGGCCATGCTGATCGAAGGCGTCTTGCGCATGGCCGCCATCCATACCAAGCATAAGTCGACACGCCGTGCCGTGCTGGGCCAGCACGAAACCCAGGGCGAAGCGGTGCGCAGGATGCTGGTGGCGATGATCGATGATGTCCGCGTCGCACTGATTAAGCTGGCGGAGCGGACCTGTGCTATTCGAGCGGTCAAGAACGCACCGGCCCAGCGCCGCTATAAGGTCGCGCGTGAGGTTTTTGATATCTATGCCCCCCTGGCGCACCGGCTCGGGGTGGGGCATCTGAAGTGGGAGCTGGAAGATCTCTCATTTCGCTACATCGAACCTCTGGACTATAAAAAGATTGCCAAGCTGCTCGACGAAAAGCGCCTGGATCGGCAGCGTTATATTGAGAACGTGCAAAACATAATTCAGCAAGAGGTTGGCAAAGCCGCGATCAAGGCAGAGATTCAGGGCCGGGCCAAGCACATTTATTCGATCTGGCGAAAAATGAAACGCAAGAACATTAGCTTCAGCCAAGTGTACGACATCCGCGCGTTTCGCGTGTTGGTGCCGGATGTGCGTGATTGCTACACCGTGCTCGGCATCGTTCATTCTTTATGGCGCCACATTCCCCGCGAATTTGATGACTATATCGCTTCACCCAAGTCTAATGGCTATCGCTCTTTGCACACCGCGGTCATCGGGCCGGAAGGTAAGGTGGTTGAAGTGCAGATCAGAACCCATGAGATGCACGACGATGCCGAGCTGGGTATTTGTGCGCACTGGGTGTACAAGGGCACCGATGCCAAAGGCAAGGCGCATTCGCGCGGCTATGAAGAGAAGGTCAATTGGCTGCGCCAGGTGCTCGAATGGCACGATGAACTCGGCGATATTCAGGAAATGGTGGAAGAGTGGGGCGCGGATGTCGCGACTGACCGCATCTATGTACTGACGCCGGAAGGTCACGTCATTGATCTGGTCAAGGGTGCTACGCCGATCGATTTCGCCTATAAGATCCACACCGATGTCGGTAACCGCTGCCGGGGCGCCAAGGTGAACGGGCGTATTGTTCCCTTGACCCATCGTCTCAAAATCGGTGATCAGGTATCGGTGTTGACCGGTCGGGATCCGGCGCCCAGCCGCGACTGGCTGAACCCCGACCTCGGCTATGTACACAGTTCCCGGGCGCGCGCCAAAATTCGTCACTGGTTCAAGTCGCTGGACCGGACCGAGAACCTGCGTGATGGCAAAGCCATGCTGATGCGCGAGTTGCAGCGTTTCAACCTGCCCAAACTGGATATGGATGAACTGGCCAAACGGGTGAACTTTCAGTTGGCTGATGATATGTGCGCGGCCGTTGGGGCTGGCGATTTGCGTCTGATGCAGGTGGTGCATTCGGCGGAAGCCATGGTCAACCCGGCACGGCCGGATGAAATTCAGCTGTCGACGGCCAGTGAACTGAAACCCAGTGGCGATCTGGTGATTCACGGTGTGGGCAATATGATGACGCAGATTGCCAACTGCTGTAAGCCGGTACCGGGCGATCCGGTGGTCGGTTTCATCACCCTGGGCCGGGGCGTTTCGATTCACCGGCAGGACTGTGTGAATCTGCTGCAGATGAAAGACCGAGAGCCGGAACGCATTATCGAAGTCAGCTGGGGTGGCGAGACCCGGCGGACTTATCCGGTCGAGCTCAATATTCTGGCTTACGACCGAACTGGCTTGCTGCGCGACATCATGATGATCATGGCCAACAGCAACATCAACGTGACTTCGGTTAACACCCTGTCGAATAAGGATGAAAGCCAGGCAGACATGCGGCTGACCGTGGAGATCGAAGACATTGATTCTCTGGGAAAAGTCATGGCCCAGTTGTCGAAAATCGCCAACGTGGCTGATGTACGGCGGGTGATGCCGCGTGTGAAGCATTAGGGGTACACCGGAACTAAAGTTTCAGAGTTTGCCGAGTAGACTAGCGGCGGGTGCCGGGTATGCCCCTGTGGGGTAGTCCGCAGCATGGATGCTGCGGCCTAGGCTCCATGGACGGATCTACGCCGACCCCACAGGGGCATACCCGGTATCCGGCGCGAGCCAAAGCCACCCAAAGAGCCCGAACCCCGGAACTTGAGACAGGAACAGGCAGACGAATTTGACTCAACGATACGATTATCACGATCTGAAGACACTGATGCAGCGGTTGCGTACGCCAGGCACAGGGTGTCCCTGGGATCTGGAACAGACCTACGAGTCAATTGTTCCGCATACGCTGGAAGAGGTGTATGAGGTGATCGATACCATCGAGCGGAGTGATTACCAGCATTTGCGCGAAGAGCTGGGCGATCTGGTGTTTCAGGTGGTGTTCTATGCCCAGATTGCGACTGAAGAACAACGCTTTGACCTCGATGATGTGATTCACGATCTGGTCGCCAAGCTGATCAGCCGTCATCCTCACGTGTTCCCGGCCGGGACGCTCGACAGCCAGATAGATCCGACTCAGCAAACCGATGCCGGTACGGTGACCGGTCAGTGGGATCAGTTGAAAGACGTCGAGAAACAGAGCAGCGGGCGGGTTACCTCGCTGCTGGACGATGTGCCGCGCTCATTGCCCGGTTTGCTGCGCGCCCGCAAGCTGCAGAAACGGGCTGCCCGTGTTGGATTCGATTGGCCGGATTCCAGTGGTGTATTCAATAAAGTCGATGAAGAACTGGCCGAATTGCGTGCCGCCGCTGCCTCGGGCGATGCCGCCCATACTGAGGAAGAACTCGGCGATCTGTTGTTTGTGATCGCTAATCTTTCCCGCCATCTGGATGTCGACCCGGAACAGGCGCTGCGTAAAGCCGCGCGCAAGTTTGAAAGTCGGTTCAGTCAGGTTGAGCAGCAGGTCCAGGTCAGCGGTGTAGATTGGTCCGGCCACAGTCTCGATAGCCTGGATGCATTCTGGAACCAGGCCAAGGCAAAAGAACCCCGGTAACGGGGTTCTTTTAGGCCGTTTCCAGTGCTTTGGCGCCAGCTTTCAGCAGTGGTTTCAGGTACTTTCCGGTGATTGAGGCCTTGTTATTGGCCACCTCTTTTGGCGTGCCTTCCGCGATGATGTAGCCGCCACGGCTGCCGCCTTCCGGGCCCAAATCAATTAGCCAGTCGGCTGTTTTGATGACATCCAGATTGTGTTCGATCACCACGACCGTATTGCCGTGATCGCGCAAGCGATGCAGCACGGCCAGCAGTTGCTTGATGTCGTGAAAGTGCAGACCGGTGGTTGGTTCATCCAGAATGTACAACGTATTGCCGGTATCCCGCTTGGAAAGCTCCCGCGCCAGTTTGACACGCTGGGCTTCACCGCCTGACAAGGTGGTCGCGCTTTGGCCGAGCTTGACGTAGGTCAGGCCGACATCAATCAGCGTTTGCAGCTTGCGCGACAGCGCCGGAATGGCGTTGAAGAAAGCGTGGCCCTCTTCGATGGTCATTTCCAGCACTTCGTGAATGTTTTTGCCCTTGTAGCGGACATCGAGCGTTTCCCGATTGTAGCGCTTGCCGGTACAAACATCGCAGGGGACGTAGATGTCGGCCAGGAAATGCATTTCCACCTTGATCAGGCCATCGCCCTGACAGGCTTCACAGCGGCCACCTTTGACGTTAAAGCTGAACCGGCCTGGCTGATAACCGCGTGACCGCGCTTCCTGCGTGCCTGCAAACAGCTCGCGGATGGCCGTGAAAATGCCGGTGTAGGTCGCCGGGTTCGAACGCGGGGTTCGGCCGATTGGGCTCTGGTCAATGTCGACCGCTTTGTCGAAGTGTTCCAAACCACTGATGCTGTCGTGCGCCGCTGCCGTCAGGGTGGTGGCTTTGTTCAGCACGGTTGCTGCCAGCGGGTGCAGGGTCTGGTTGATCAGCGTCGATTTGCCGGAACCGGATACACCGGTGACGCAGGTAAAGAGCCCGACCGGTACGTTCAGGGTGACATCGTTGAGGTTGTTACCCCGAGCTCCGGTGATCGTTAGCACCCGCTTCGGATCCATCTGGGTCAGTTTCTTGGGTACTTCGATGCGTTGCTTACCGCTGAGGTACCGACCGGTCAGTGAATTGGGGTTGGCCATGATGTCGGCCGGCGTGCCCGAGGCAACAATATGCCCCCCATGGATGCCGGCACCCGGGCCAATATCGAGTACAAAGTCGGCCGCGCGAATGGCGTCTTCATCGTGCTCGACCACCAGCACGGAGTTACCCATATCCCGCAGGTTAGTCAGGGTTTCCAGCAAGCGGTCGTTGTCGCGCTGGTGCAGGCCAATCGAGGGTTCATCCAGAATGTACATCACGCCAACAAGGCCCGCGCCGATCTGGCTGGCCAGGCGAATACGCTGGGTTTCACCACCGGAGAGGGTATCAGCGCTGCGGTCGAGGGTCAGATAATCGAGCCCGACATTGACCAGAAAGGTCATACGCTGGACGATCTCACGCAGAATCTTGTCGGCGATCTGGGCGCGGGATCCGGTCAGCGTCAGTTCCTGGAAATAAGTGAGGGAGTCGCCAATGGCCATGTGGGTGACTTCAGGTAGGTTGATGCCTTTGACGAACACATGACGCGCACTTTGTTT
The DNA here is from genome assembly GCF_040881935.1 of Saccharospirillum sp. NCBI lineage: Bacteria > Pseudomonadati > Pseudomonadota > Gammaproteobacteria > Oceanospirillales > Saccharospirillaceae > Saccharospirillum > Saccharospirillum sp. The sequence continues at coordinate 8,530 of NZ_JBBECH010000088.1, forward strand.
GAGGCGGCTGCCGTGACAGCCCGGGCAATCCTGCTCGGTCAGGAACTTGGACAGTTCCTCGCGCACCATCTGACTGTCGGTTTCCCGATAGCGTCGTTCCATATTCGGCATAACGCCTTCAAAGGCGTGGCTGCGCGAGTAGCTGGCTCCGCGGCTGTTAACGTAGGAGAAATCGATCTCTGTTTTGCCGGTGCCGTCCAGCACATAGCGCTGAAAACGCCTGGGCAGGTTTGTGAACGGCTGATCAATATCGACGCTGTAATGCTCGCCCAGCGATTGCAACTGGCTGAAATAATAGACTGAGCGTCTGTCCCAACCGGGTATCGCGCCTTCAGCCAGCGACAGGGCCGCATCACGCACCACCTTACCGCCATCGAAATACTGCTTCATGCCCAGGCCGTCGCATTGCTCGCAAGCGCCGGCCGGGTTGTTGAACGAGAACATGCGCGGTTCAAGTTCGGTGATGGAGTAGCCGCAGACCGGGCAGGCAAAGCGGTTGGAAAACAGCATGTCCGATCCGTCGCCGTCCATGTAGACCATTTTAACAATGCCGCCAGACAGCGTCAGACAGGTTTCGAAGGACTCCGCCAGACGCAGTTTCAAGTCGTCCCGGACTTTAAAGCGGTCAACCACGGCTTCGATGCTGTGCTTTCGCTTTTTATCGAGTTCGGGCACTTCATCGAGGTCCATTACGGTGCCATCGACCCGTACCCGCACAAAGCCCTGGGCACGCAGTTCATTGAACACATGCAAGTGCTCGCCTTTGCGATCATCGATGATCGGCGCCAGCATCATCAGCTTGCTGCCCTCGGGCAACGCCAGCACCTGGTCGACCATCTGACTGATGGTCTGGGCTTCCAACGGTTCATCGTGCTCGGGGCAGCGCGGTTCGCCCACCCGCGCGTAAAGCAGGCGCAGATAGTCGTAAATTTCAGTGGTGGTGCCCACAGTAGAGCGCGGGTTGTGGCTGGTGGTCTTCTGTTCAATGGAAATAGCCGGAGACAGCCCTTCGATGTGGTCGACATCGGGCTTTTCCATCATCGACAGGAACTGGCGGGCGTAGGTCGACAGGGATTCGACATAGCGACGCTGACCCTCTGCATAGAGGGTGTCGAAGGCAAGTGACGATTTGCCTGACCCGGACAGGCCGGTGATAACGACGAGTTTATCGCGCGGGATGTCCACATCGATGTTTTTCAGGTTATGGGTGCGAGCCCCCTGGACGGAAATCTTGTCCATGCCTTCCTCTTTTTCCGGCTGTTGCGATGATGGTTGCGGCTGCCTGCCTGGGCAGTTACGCAAGCGCTGCAGTTTACTGTATAAACGTACAGAACCCAAGTTCGACGGTGGTTGCTTTGATTGCTGTGGCTACAACTCGCGCTGGGCCCCGGGTACAGACCTGACGGGACGCTGCAAGTACTTCCCTGTAAGCTCGGCGAGCCCCATCCATGGGGCTCGACGCCCGTCAGCTCTGCACCCGGTGCCCAGCGCTGGTCAACTGTGGTTACCTAGTCTGCGTATTCAAGACCCACTGAAAAATGCTGTATGTGGCAAGCATAACGGGAACCAATTCTGGTACCATGCGCGACTTTGTAATGACACTGGTTATTTGACTCAATTGATAAGCTCAGGTACTGAACCTGGGGCTTTACGGACACTGCCGGTATATGGCTTTTAATACTCTGGAAAAAAAGGCGCTGACGGGCCTGGCACTGTTATATGCCTCGCGCATGCTTGGGCTGTTTATGGTGCTGCCGATTTTGACGCTTTATGGTCAGTCCCTGGCCGGTGCCACCACAGTGCTGTTGGGCATTGCGCTCGGAATCTACGGCATAACTCAAGCCGTACTGCAGATTCCGCTGGGGATGTTATCGGATCGTTTTGGGCGTAAGCCGGTTATTGCTGCAGGACTGGGCGTATTTATCCTCGGTTCGGTGGTTGCCGCACTTTCGGACCATGTTCTGGGTGTGGTTATCGGCCGTGCCTTGCAGGGTGCGGGTGCCATTGCCAGCGTTATTCTGGCCTTGCTGGCCGATTATACCCGTTCTGAGGAACGAACCAAGGCGATGGCCATTGTCGGTGCCATTATTGGTGGCTCCTTTGTGCTGGCGGTGATTGTCGGCCCGGTTATCGCCAGTGCTTTTGGGTTGTCCGGGGTGTTCTGGGCGACCTCACTGATGGCTTTGGGCGGTCTGGTTATTGTGTACTGGCTTCCGGCGCCGCCACCGGCGAAAGTGCATGAAGAGCGCCGCTGGCAGGGCAGCCAGTTGGGGCGGGTGGTCCGTGACCGGCAGCTGGTGCCGTTAAACCTTGGTGTGTTTGTACTGCACCTGACCATGACCATGATGTTCGTCGGTTTGCCAGTGGCGCTGGTTCAGCAGGGCGTAATGGGCGACCAGCTGGGCTGGGTGTATGCCCCGGTTATGGTGTTGTCTTTCCTTGGTATGGTGCCGATGATTGCCATTGCCGAGCACCGCAAAGCGCATCGGCCGTTGTTGGCGCTGGCCGGGGTCTTCATCATTCTGGCGTTGGCGGCACTGGGTGTAAGCTCAATGGCCTGGTTGAGTATTGGTATGGTTTGGTTGTTCTTTGTGGGCTTTAACTTTGTCGAAGCCAGCTTGCCGTCGCTGATCAGCCGGCGCGCGCCCGAGCATGCCCGGGGAACCGCCATGGGCGTCTTTTCGACCGGGCAATTTCTGGGTGCCGCCTTTGGCGGCCTCTGTGGCGGCTGGGCCTACCAGAGCTTTGGTATGGCGGGTATTGCTATGATCGGCATCTCAGTGATGCTGGTGTGGATAGTGTTACTATGGGTGCTGGGTGTGCGTGACCGGAGTGGTCAGGTTGCGGTATAAGCGGTTGGCCGCGAGGCCGTCAGTGACGACCCTAACCTGTCGCTGCGTTCCTGACCTTATCGTCATGAAGTGCAGTGCCCTTGATTTATCGCACGACCGGTTCAACGATAGCGAACACTGACTCAGGACAAAAACGGAGCTTGTGCACCGAGTATCCGCCCTGAAACGACATTTACAGAATAGGATGCAACAACTATGGCACGCGGAACAGTAAACAAAGTCATCATTCTGGGGCGTCTGGGACAAGACCCTGATGTGCGGGCAACGGCCTCGGGAACTCAGGTGGTCAACCTCAATGTGGCCACCAATGAACTGGGCCCTCGTGACGAGCAGGGTAACCGGACCGACAGCACCGAATGGCACCGCATCGTGATTTTTGGCCGCATGGCCGAAAACGCGGCGACTTATCTGCGTAAGGGTTCTCAGGTTTATATTGAGGGCCGCCTGCAAACCCGCAAATGGCAGGACCAGAATGGTGTTGAAAAATACAGCACTGAAATTGTGGCCAACGAAATGCAGTTTATCGGCGGGCGCAGTGACAACCCGGGTGCAGCTCAGAGCGGCGGATTTTCTGGTCAGGGCGGCCAAAATGCCGGCTATCAGGGCAATGCACCTCAGTCCTCAGGTGGGTTTGGCGGTGGCCAGCCACAGGGGGGCTTTGGTGGCAAGCCGTCTCCAGCCCCTGCTCCGAGTCAGCCGGCGCCGCAGACGGGTCATCAACCTGCCAATAATTTTGACGATTTCGACGACGATATCCCGTTTTAAGGCTGTACCAAGGTGAAATTACTGGTTACTGACGCCGAGGGGCCGTTAGCGCGTGCACTGGGTCGATTGGCGTCGGCCCGGGAAATCACGGCTGTTCTGGTTCCCGATGCGGAACTGGATCTGACGGATGCAGTCGCCGTAGCGGCGCTTCTAAAGCAGCACCGGCCCGACTATGTCATCAATGCCTATGTTCACAATGATCTGGAGCCTGAGGTTACGGTCGATTCCCGCTGGCCGCACCTGATAGATCAGGGTGTTGCTGTGCTCGCAGAGGCCTGTCAGCAGGCCGGTGCTGCCTTGTTGCAAGTATCGAGCGAGCAGGTGTTTGATGGCAATAAGGCGACGGCTTATTCCGAGCAGGATGCGGCGCAGCCGATAACAGCGGTTGGCCGTGATTTTTTGCTGGCGGAGCAAGCTGTGCGTGACCAGTGCGAACGCCATCTGATTCTGCGTTCATCCTGGGTGTTCAGTGCCGACGGGCGTAATTTTCTGACCCATATTGTTGCCGGGGCGCAACAGTACGATGTCATTCAGGTTTTAGATACCCAGCGAGGGTGTCCCACGGCCGCGACCGATCTGGCGCGGGTGATTGTGGCCATGCTGGAGCAAGTCGACTGCGATGTGGAGCCTCCTCTGTGGGGGACATACCATTACGCTGGCAGTGACGTGACTCACTGGCATATTTTCGCTGAAGCCATCGTTAAGGCGACCAAGTCCTGTATCGATGTTGAAGTGGAATCGGTCGAGGCCATCTACCCACAGGGACAGGATGAGAGTCTGCGACCGCAGAACCTTGAATTGAGCACCCGAAAAATTCTGGCAACCTTTGGTATCAAGCAGCTGCCCTGGCGACGCGGTGTTCAGGATGCACTGAAACTCAGTTTTGATCCCCCGTCGGAGACATCCGATACCGGGGCGTCTTCGTGAAGTGGGTGCGGCGCCTGGCCATGGGGGTGTTTGCCCTGTTGTTGGCGCTGGTTTTAATTGCCTGGTTGTTAACGGTACCGGGTGACAGCGCGCCTCGAACGATCATACCCTTTTCCGATCTGAGCAAATATCGCCAGTGGCTGGATGACTACCATCCTGCGCGGCTGCAGGCGGGTCAGGCGGTCTCGCTGACGGTACAGCAAGACGATGTGCAGAAACTGGCTATTTTACTGGCCTCGACCCAGCCAGCACTGACTCATACCCAGTTCAGAGCCCGCATCACGCCGGACAGCCTGCAGTTGGAGGCCTGGTATCCGACCCGGGTTTTGGATCGCTTGTTACCCCTGCAACTGACCTGGACGCCCAGCGAACCCTTCAGACTGCAACGATTGTGGGTGAGTAGTGTGGCTATGCCTGACTGGGTGGTGGGTCGGTTAAACGGGCGTTTGGCGCAGCTGCCGGCTGTGATCGACGCCGAGCGACTGTGGCAGACGTTGAATCCGGTGGTGGAGCTGGGTGATGGAAGCTTGCAGTTTTCAACGGAGTGGAATGACCCTGAATTGTCAGGTTGGCTCTCGGATTTTGCGCCTTTCTGGTCAGACGCCGCGCAGCGTGAGCGCCTGGTTGAGGAAGTTGAGTGGATTAGTCGCTTCTTTGCCACCGATGGCCGCCAGCGGATTCCCCTGCGGGACATCCTGATTGCATTGGCTCAACGCCCGAATCTGGATTTTGAACAAGATGGCAGTGCTGTGTTTGGTGCGCTGTCCTATGCCACGCTGGGGTCGGTATCGGGCATGCAACCGGGTGTCGATTTGCCCAGGCTATCCAGTCAGCGCCTGACCCTGCATGGGCGCTATGATCTGGCGCGCCATTATACCCTTGCCATGTGGCTGGGTACGCAGATGAGCCCGGACGCCGCGCTGGAGCTGGCTACCTACAAAGAGTGGTCGGACGCTGAAACGCGTAGTTCGGGTTTCAGTGCCGAAGACATGGTTGCCAACGTCGCCGGGCTGGAAATGCTGGGGTATTTGAGGCGCATCGATGCACTGGATCGTAAAGATTTTCGGCCAGCGACCGATGACCATTTAATGCCGGCGCGTTCTTTCTGGGAACCCTGGCTGTCAAACGGTGCGGCACTGACCGAGCGACAATTGCGCGAGCTGATTGATTCAACGCGAGAGCAGTTGCAATTCAGTGGGTCGTGAATGGTGGAAACTGAACCGGCAGTGGACTATTGCTAGTCTGTTATTGTCGGTCTTATTGACGTCAGCCGGGTCAGGATCGGGCCTTTGGCGCCTGATCTATTCTGGGCTCAGGTATCGCGCTGAATCGCGATGTCGGTCAGGCTCAGCAAGGCGGTTTTGTAAATCGAATCACTAAAACCCTCGAGTTGCTTACGCGCCAGTGAGGCGTGTGCCAGCGCCTTGTTGCGCACGTAGTCGATTGAACCACAGCGGTGGATAATGTCGATGATGGCATCGAGATCGTCCAGGCCGCTTTTACGAATTGCCTGGCGAATCAGCCGGGCTTCGTCGGTGCTGGCGTGTTGCATGGCGTGGATTAGGGGCAGAGTGGGTTTGCCTTCTGCCAGGTCGTCGCCAACGTTCTTGCCTAGCTTTTCGGTGTTGCCATCGTAATCCAGCACGTCGTCGATGAGCTGAAACGCCAGACCCAGGTTCAGACCGTAGGCCGCCAGTTTTTCAATATTGGCATCCGGCTGACTATTGATCAGGGCGGCAGTCTCGCTGGAAGCCTGGAACAATATGGCGGTTTTGCCCTTGATCACATCCATATACTGGGCTTCGGTCGCGTCCGGGTTGCGCACGTTCATCAGTTGCATCACTTCGCCTTCGGCGATGGTGCGGGTGGCCACCGCCAGGCGGTTCATCACCGGCATGGCGCCGATATCGACCAGCAGTTCAAACGCTCGGGCGTAGAGGAAGTCGCCGACCAGTACGCTGGGTGCGTTGCCCCAGCGCGCGTTAGCGGTGGGTCGGCCGCGTCGAAGGTCGGATGTGTCGACGACATCGTCGTGTAGGAGGGTGGCGGTATGCAAAAATTCGATGACGGTCGCCAATTGGTAATGCCGGGTCTCAATGCCACCGCTGATGCCAGCAGCCAGCAGCGTCAGCAAGGGACGCAGCCGTTTGCCACCACTGCTGATGATGTAATCGGCAATCTTTTCAACCAGCGGCACCCGGGATTCCAGCTGTGACAGAATGGTCTGGTTGACCGCCTCGAATTCCTGACTGACGGTGGCAAATACAGCTTTTTGATCCATGCGGGGGGTCTTTGTGATGAACGCCAGCGGGCGATGCTAGGTAGCCCCTGCCGTCGTGTCAAGAACCGGGAACCAGGGCGGGTGTTTGAACAATTATGAGGGGTTGCTTCCCGGTGTGGAAATCCGTATTATTGCGCGCCCTGATCGACCTGCTTCATTCCCTGTCATAGGGTGCTCCCAGCGTAGGCGTTGCCTTTAGACACAGGTTAAGTAATGAATCGCTGCAGGTCGGATTGGTTTTAATCATTGGAGAGATACATGTACGCTGTAATCGTAAGTGGTGGCAAGCAGTACCGCGTCAGCGAAGGTGAGACGCTGAAGCTGGAAAAAATTGAAGCCGAGACCGGTGCTAGCATTGATTTTGATAAAATCCTGTTGGTGGTTAACGGTGAGAAAGTGAACATTGGCGCGCCGGTTGTTGCGGGTGCCAAGGTAACCGCCGAGGTGGTTGCTCATGGTCGTCACAAGAAAGTGAAGATCCTGAAGTTCAAACGTCGTAAGCACCACATGAAGCAAATGGGCCACCGTCAGTGGTTCACTGAAGTTAAAATCACTGGTATTTCAGCATAACGGAGAGAAACCATGGCTCACAAGAAAGCAGGTGGTAGTACTCGTAACGGTCGCGATTCCCAGAGCAAACGCCTTGGCGTTAAAGCTTTCGGTGGTCAGGCTGTCACAGCCGGTTCCATCATCATCCGTCAGCGCGGTACCCGTTTTCACGCTGGCACCAACGTTGGTATCGGTAAAGACCACACCCTGTTTGCCAAGGCAGACGGCAAGGTCGAATTTGTTACCAAGGGCGAGCATAGCCGCAAGTTTGTGAACATCGTTGCCTGATTGGCACTTTGACACACTCTAAAAAGCCCTGCCTTGCAGGGCTTTTTTTATGGCTGTTCGAAGGGTGGTACCCTGCACTAAATATGGTGGTTGCCTCGAAAGCCGGCGCTGACTTAGAACTCAAGTTTTGGTGTTCGCCTTGCGAGACAAGCGGCGGGTGCCGGGTATGCTCTTGCGGGGTAGTCCGCAGCATGGATGCTGCGGCCTAGGCTCCATGGATGGATCTACGCCGACCCCGCAAGAGCATACCCGGTAGCCGGTGCGGGCCAATGCCACTTTGGCAACCCGAACTCCGGAACTTTAGTTCTAACCCTTGCTCCAATGTCAGGAGCCTGTGCGATTTGTACAAATGCTATATTGACGCTTTGTGGCAATAGCCGCCGAGCAAACAACCCATTTTTCGGGGCCGGTTCAGGTGAGCTGGCCTTTATTCCCCAGAGGCTGATCAGATGAAGTTCGTAGACGAAGCCACAATTACCGTGGAAGCCGGCAAAGGCGGCAATGGCTGTGTCAGCTTCCGGCGGGAAAAGTATATTGAAAAAGGCGGCCCGGATGGCGGTGATGGCGGTCACGGCGGCAGTGTGTTTGTTCGCGCCGATGAAAACGTGAACACGCTGATCGATTACCGGTTTGTGCGCCGTTACAACGCTGAGACCGGCGAAGGCGGCAAGGGCCGGGATATGACGGGCCACAAGGGTGCCGATGTGACGCTGGTAGTGCCAGTAGGAACCACGCTGATCGATGCCGATACCGAGGAAGTGCTGGCCGATCTGCGCCAGGCGGGCGATACCGTTAAGGTTGCCCAGGGTGGTCATCGCGGCGTTGGTAATACTCGTTTCAAGTCGAGTACCAACCGGGCACCGCGTCAGTTTACCAAAGGCTCACCCGGCGAGAGTCGTAATCTGCGTCTCGAATTGAAGGTGTTGGCGGATGTCGGCTTGCTGGGCTTGCCCAACGCCGGTAAATCGACGCTGATTCGTGCCGTCAGTGCCGCCAAGCCCAAGGTGGCTGATTACCCTTTTACCACCATGGTGCCTAACCTGGGTGTGGTGCGGGTGGATGCGCTGCGCTCCTTTGTGATGGCCGATATTCCAGGGTTGATCGCCGGTGCTTCCGATGGTGCTGGGCTCGGCATTCGGTTTTTGAAGCATCTGGTGCGTACCCGTGTGTTGTTGCACCTGGTCGATATGTACCCGTTCGATGAGTCGACACCGGCCGAGAACGCTGTTGCTATCGTCAATGAACTGGAACAGTTCAGTCCGTCGCTGGCTCAGCGCGAACGTTGGCTGGTGCTGAACAAGATCGATATGGTGCCTGAAAATGAGCGCCAGGCACTGGTGGATTCGGTGGTGTCGGCACTCGACTGGGACGGCCCGGTTTATGTGATTTCCGCTATTTCTGCCGAGGGAACCCAGCCTCTGGTGCGTGATTTAATGAATTGGCTTGAAGAATTCCGCGCGGCATTGGCGGCTGATCCTGATTTGCTGGAGGCGGATACCGAACATCGGGATCAGGTTGAGCGTGAGGCGCGTGAGCGCATCCAGACACTGGCCGAACGTCGGCGCAGCAAGCGCAAGGCTGAACAGGCGGATGACGATGACGATGACTACGACGATGATGATCATGACGTCGAGGTGATCTATACCCCCTGATCCATGTGGTCAGCTTGGTATGTCGCAAGCGAAGTCGGGTCAAGTTAGATTGAAGAAGGATACAGGCGTGTCTGAAGACATGATTAGGCATCCGGCCATTACGGCAGGGCAGCGTTGGGTGGTTAAGATCGGATCGGCTTTACTGACCGATGACGGTCGCGGTCTCGATGTGGTACGCATCCGTCAGTGGGTCGACCAGATGGCGGCGCTGCGGGCCAGCGGTGTGGAGTTAATTCTGGTATCTTCGGGCGCGGTGGCGGCTGGCATGCATCGTCTTGGCTGGAGCGAGCGACCGGAATCGATGGAGTTGTTGCAGGCGGCTGCGGCCGTTGGTCAGACTAAGTTGGTGCAAACCTATGAAGACCTGTTTCATCGCCATCAATTGCATACCGCTCAGATCCTACTGACGCATGAGGACTTGTCTGACCGGCGTCGCTATCTGAACGCGCGCAGTACCTTGCGTGCGCTATTGCCGTTGCCGGTGATCCCCATCGTCAATGAAAACGATACAGTGGTTACGGACGAAATTCGTTTTGGCGACAACGATACCCTTGGCGCTCTGGTAGCGAATCTGGTCGAAGCCGATGCATTGATTTTACTGACCGATCAGGATGGTCTCTATAGCGCGGACCCGAGAAATAACCCGGATGCTCGCCTGATCAGCCAGGCGTCGGCCAGTGACCCGGCATTGCGGCAAATGGCCACTGGAGGCGGGACTTTGGGTCGCGGTGGTATGGTGACCAAGGTACGGGCGGCCAGTCTGGCGTCACGCAGTGGTGCGGTCACGGTGATCGCGGGCGGTCGTAACGAGAATGTGCTGACGCGGTTGCGCCAGGGCGAGATTCTGGGCACTCAGCTAACGCCGGACCTTGAGCCACTGGCAGCGCGCAAGCAGTGGCTGGCCGGTCAGTTGCAAACCCGTGGCGAACTGGTTCTCGATGCTGGCGCGGTGCGGGCACTGACCGAGCAGGGCAAGAGTCTGCTGGCGGTGGGTGTGATCAGCGCCAAAGGAATGTTTCGCCGTGGTGAATGTGTTTCACTGGTGACCGAGCAGGGCGTTGCCGTCGGTCGGGGTCTGGTGAATTATGATCGCGATGATGCTGTTCGCCTGTGCCGCCAGCCTTCCGCCAGGTTTGAGTCTATTCTGGGCTTTGTGGACGAGCCTGAGCTGGTGCACCGGGACAATCTCGTTTTACTGTAAACCAAACACAGTAACGGACTAGGAGAGACTTTACTTGATCGGGGATGACAGCATAACCATAACCGCCTTAAACCGGTGTGGCTGGTGTGGCCAGGACCCGCTGTATCAGGCTTATCACGACGAAGTCTGGGGCCGCCCGGTGGCCGACGGCCAGTCACTGTTCGCCAAGTTGTGCCTCGACGGTCAACAGGCCGGTTTGAGCTGGATCACTATTCTGCGCAAGCAGTCGGGTTATGAAGCGGCGTTCGCCGGGTTTGATCCCGACGCTCTGGTTCACTTTACCGACGCGGATGTCGAGCGCCTGATGGGTGATTCGGGTATTGTCCGCAACCGCCTGAAAATCCAGTCCGTGATTCGCAATGCTCGCGCCTTTGTTGCCATGCGCGATGCCGGTGAAGACTTTGCCCGGTTTCTATGGGGCTTTGTAGGCGATAAGCCGCTGATCAACGACTGGCAGGAGCTGGCGCAAATACCCACCGAAACTGACGAGAGCCGCGCCATGTCGAAAGCCCTAAAGCAACGGGGTTTCAATTTTGTCGGGCCAACTATTTGCTATGCGTTTATGCAGGCAACAGGACTGGTTATGGATCATCTTACCTCTTGTCATTGCTATCAGAGTTGCCGGGATGAAGCGGAATCTTTCCATTTGGGTCATGCCGGTCAATAAGGTGACTTTCGACGGCTGTAACCGGGATCCAGGCGCCTTACACTGGGATGAGTTCAGAACAGATCCGACCTGAACGCCAAACCTTGCCTTTAAAGGCTTTGAATCTGTCATCAAGTGGTGTTTCATGTCTCACAAGCCGCCTTTTTTACCCCCGGCGCTCGGTCTGCTGGTCATGTTGGCCATATTTTCGCTGCATTTCATTAAGCCTCTGATGCTGTTGTTCCCGAATCCGTGGAATTTTATTGGCCTGATTCCAATCATTCTCGGGGCTGGTTTGAATCTGATCGCTGATCGGGAACTGCAGCGCGCGGGAGCCTCGGTCGAATTTGGTGAGGTCCGGGGGCCGCTGGTCGAACGCGGAGTCTATCGGATCAGCCGCAACCCTATGTACCTGGGGCAGCTGATGATCGCGGCTGGCCTGGCAATCTGGGTGGGTACGCTATCGTCATGGGTGGTGCTGCCGGTGTTTGTGATTGCCCTGCAGTGGCTCTTTGTCCGGCCCGAGGAGCAGCGGTTGCAGGAGCAACACGGTCAGGCCTACGCAGCCTATTGCCAGCGGGTGCGCCGCTGGTTGTGACGCCAGTCGACGAGACGGCTGGCGTGTTTTTGGATCATTAACAGGGAGCCTGATATGGGCCAGCGGATGTGGACGCTTTACCAGCGCGTTTTGACAGGCTATACCCTTTGGGTGCTGATCGGGCTGGTGGTGGTCATTGGGCTGCTGGCCACTCAGGCCCGGCATTTCAGTCTCGACGCGTCTGCGGACGCCTTGTTGCTGGAGGATGACCAGGATTTGGCTCTGTTCCGTGAAACTGCGGAACGCTATCAGGCTCAGGATTTCCTGGTAATGACCTATACCCCGCCAACGCATCTGTTTTCTGATGCCTCTCTGGCCGGGCTTGAGACGCTGCGGGACGATTTGCGCCAGATCCGGGGCGTTGATTCTGTTCTGACGGTTCTTGACGTACCGCTGCTGTCGAATCCACCAGTGCCAATGACCGAACTGGTGTCCAATATCAAGACGCTGGAAGACCCGGATACCGACGTCGCGATGGCGCGCACCGAGCTCGCCAATAGCCCACTTTACGTCAATCTGCTGCTCAATCTGGACGAAAACACCACCGCACTGCAAATTAACCTGCCGCGTGATACGACGCGGGATCAGTTGCTGACGTTAGAAGCCTCGCTAACTCAGCAGGCAAGCTCCGGAGACGCCAGTGAGTCGATCGAGGCCGATCTGAAACGCATCGAGGTGATGCTGCAGGAGCAAAGCAATCGTCGGGCCGCGATGGTCCACCAGACGATCGCATCGGTGCGTGAGGTTATGGCGCAGCATCAGGACGATGCCCAATTGTTTCTGGGCGGTGTGCCCATGATCGCGGACGACATCATCACCTTCGTGCGCAACGACCTGATCACCTTTGGGCTGGGCGTGCTGTTTTTGCTGATCGCGACCCTGACGGTGATTTTCCGACAACCGCGCTGGGTGATTATGCCGCTCTTATGCTGTGGTGCCGTGGTGGTAACCATGCTGGGCATCCTGGGTTTGGGTCGCTGGCCGGTGACGGTGATTTCCAGCAATTTTATTTCTCTGTTGCTGATTTTAACGCTGTCGATGTCGATTCACCTCATCGTGCGCTACCGGGAACTGCTGCGCAAACACCACGATTGGGATCAGGCCGAACTGGTGATGACGTCGGTAAAACGCATTGCTGTGCCCTGTCTGTATATGGCGTTAACGACGGGTGTCGCTTTTATGTCACTGTTGTTCAGTGGCATTCGACCGGTCATCAATTTCGGCTGGATGATGTCTCTCGGTATTGCCTGTGCCTTTGTCGTAACGTTTTCTCTGTTTCCAGCACTGCTGTTGCTGGTTGGTAAGGATCAGCGCACGGCGGAAAAAGCTTCCGGCGGTAAAACCACCCGATTGCTGGCGCGTATCACCCTCAAATCCGGCCATGCGGTTCTGGTTGCCAGCCTGGTATTGGCGGCGTTCACCATAGTGGGCATTACCCGCCTGGTGGTGGAGAACAGCTTTATCGACTATTTCGACCAGAGCACGGATATCTACCAGGGCATGACGGTCATCGACGAACGCCTGGGTGGAACCACGCCACTCGAAGTGCTGATCAATTTTGAGGATAGCGCAGCGCCGCGAAGCGCCCGTTCGTCGACGGAGCCTGAACCAGAAGGTTTTGTCGATGAGGGCTTTGTGGATGAAAGCTTTGCCGAAGACGATGGGTTTGTTGAGGAAGGCTTTGGCGGGGGCAGCTCGGTTGGCAGTTTCAGAGATGATTTCGGTGCTGAGGAAGACCCTGAAAAATATTGGTATACCCAGTCTAAAGTAGCGCGCATCAAGGCGATGCATCGCTATCTGGATGCGCAACCCGAAACCGGCAAGGTTTTGTCGCTGGCGACGATGATCGAGATCGCGGAAGGGTTTAACGATGATCAGTCGCTGACGAACGTACAGTTGGCCTTGTTGTATACCGTTATCCCCAGTGAATTTCGCGATTTGGTCATCGACCCCTACGTGTCGGTTGAGCACAACCAGGCGCGACTGAATGTGCGCATTCTGGATTCGATGGACGGCCTCAAACGCAATGCTTTTCTTGAACGTATTGAGCGTGATGCGGTCGAAGAACTGGGGTTTGAACCGGGTCAGGTGCAGCTGACTGGCATGATGGTGCTGTACAACAATATGTTGCAAAGCTTGTTTGGCTCGCAGATTCTGACACTGGGTGTGGTGTTTACAGGCATCTTGCTGATGTTTCTGATTCTGTTCCGCAGCTTCAAGCTCAGCCTGCTGGCGATGGCGCCCAACTTGCTGGCGGCTACTTTTGTGCTGGGCATCATGGGCTGGTTTGGCATTCCGCTGGACATGATGACCATAACCATTGCCAGTATCACCATCGGCATGGCCGTCGACAACACCATTCATTACCTGGTTCGCTACCAGCGCGAATTTGCCAAAGATGGCGACTATGTCAGGGCGTTGGCGCGCAGCCATAACACCATTGGCAAGGCAATGTTCTATACCTCCCTGACCATCATTCTGGGCTTCTCCATCCTGATGATGTCGAATTTCCGGCCCACTCTGTATTTTGGTCTGTTAACGGCATTGGCCATGGCCGTGGCGCTACTCGGATCACTGACCTTGCTACCGCGCCTGATTGTACTGACGCGGCCCTTTGGAACCATTGAAGGTCACCATAAAACCGACGATTAGCGGCTCAGTCGTGCTGCTCGTGAGGATGCGCCAGCCGGGCCGGGTCGAGCAGTGTCTCCAGTTCTTCCCGGCTCAGGTCGGTTTTTTCCTGAGCGACGTCGATGATCGGCCGATTGTCGGCGTAGGCAGTTTTGGCGATTTCCGCCGCTTTCAGGTAGCCCAGCACTGGATTCAGGGCGGTGACCAGGATCGGATTGCGGTGCAGGGGCTCGGCCAGGGCGGTATGATTAACTTTCAGGTCGTCAATCACCTTGTGTGCCAGGTGCTCGCAGCTGCGACTCATCAGCGCGATGCTGTCGAGCAGGTTACGGGCGATCAGCGGCAGGCTGACATTAAGTTGAAAATTCCCCGATTGTGCCCCGAGTGTGATGGCGGTGTCGTGACCAATAACCTGGTAACAGGCCATCAGTACCGCCTCCGGAATCACCGGGTTTACTTTTCCCGGCATGATACTGCTGCCTGGTTGCAAAGCGGGCAGTAGCACCTCGCCCAAGCCCGCCAGCGGGCCACTGTTCATCCAGCGTAGATCGTTGCTGATCTTGATCAGGCTGGTAGCCAGACCTTTGAGCAAACCCGACGCCTCGACGGCAACATCCTGGGTGCTGATGCCGTAGAAGGCATTGTTATGCGGGCAAAAGTCGTTGCCTGTCTGATGGTTCAGATGCCGGCAGGCCGAGTCGGCAAAGCCCCTGGGCGCATTGATGCCGGTGCCAATGGCGGTGCCGCCGAGAGGCAGGGCTTTAAGGCGAGGCAAACACTGGTTGATGCGTCGCTGACAACTGTCCAGCGCTTCGATCCAGGCAGAAAACTCTTGTTGCACCGTCAGCGGCATGGCGTCCATTAAATGGGTTCGGCCGGTTTTAACCACGTCTTTGTGAGTCTCACCCTGTTGGCTCAAGCTGTTTTTCAGCGCGGTAATGGCTGGCAACAAATCCTCTTCCAGGGCCAGGGCGGTGCTGATCTGAATGGCGGCAGGAATGGTGTCGTTACTGCTCTGGCTGGCGTTGACGTCATCGTTAGGGTTGATGTCGAGGCCACTGGCCGCACTGGCCAGGTAGGCGACGACTTCATTGACGTTCATGTTGGTGCTGGTGCCGGACCCGGTCTGGAACACGTCGACCGGGAACTGGTGGTCATTGATGTGTTCGCGTGCGGCCTGACACGCTTTCTGGATGGCAGTGGCTGTGTCACCTCCGATGACCTCCAGTTCGGTATTGGCGGCAGCGGCAGCGGCCTTGATGGCGAGGCAGGCTTCGATAAAGCGAGGCGGCATGACTTCGTCAGACAAGCCAAAGTTGGATAAGGCTCGCGCTGTCTGCGCGCCGTAGAATACGTCGTCAGGAACCGAGAGTTCGCCGAAGCTGTCTTTTTCGATGCGCATGGAGGCATTCCTCATTCAAGTTGCACACACTTTAGTGCTCAGAACAGGGATGTCCAATCCGTCGGACAGGCAAAGCAGAGATGGATAGCGGGTCCCGGATCAGGACCCGCTCGAATCAGTCAGCTTGGGGCAGGCGGTTAACTTCAAAGGCACGAACCCGGCGGTTATCGGCATTCACAACCCGGATCAGTAGCTCGCCCATCGTGATGGATTCATCACGCTGCGGCACCTTACCAAACTGGTGCATGACAATACCGCCAATGGTGTCGAATTCCCCGTCACTTAGCTCGGTTGAAAAATGATCATTGAAATCTTCGATCGGAGTCAGTGCTTGAACCAGAAAGCCGCCATTACCGTTGGGGCGAATGTTGGCATCGACGGTATCGTCGTGTTCGTCTTCAATTTCACCGACGATCTCTTCCAATACATCTTCAATGGTGACCAGGCCAGCGGTCTGACCGTATTCATCAACAACAACGGCCATATGGTTTCGATTGCTGCGGAAGTCTTTGAGCAGCACGTTAAGGCGCTTGCTTTCCGGCACGAAATTGACGTTGCGAATGATGGTGTTCAGTCGCTTTTTCATGTCGTCGAGGTCAAACTGGGTTTGCAGGCCGAGGCCCAGCAGGTCTTTGGCCAGCAACACACCGACCACTTCGTCGGAGTTTTCACCCAAGACGGGAAAGCGCGAGTGACCGGATTCCACAATCAGTGACAGCCAGTGTTGAATACTGTCGTTGGTTTCCAGGCTGACTACCTGGGAACGCGGAATCATGATGTCCCGGACGTGCATGTCCGACACATTCAGGGCGCCTTCGATAATTTTGAAGGCTTCGTTGTCTAGAATGTCGTTTTCCTGAGCACTGTTCAGAATAGTGAGCAAATCGTCGCGATCTTTGGGCTCCCCGGTAAAGGCATCCGACAGGCGTTCCAGCCAGGATTTCCTACCGGGGTTGCTACTCGTGGGTCGTTCGTCGCTCATGCTAGTGCGTGTCCTCTGCTAGTGTGTTCCGGCTCAAATCGTCTTTTATAGGGCGGGTGAGCCGGTCGGCAAGTGGTAGTCGAGCCAGTACGGATCGGCAATGTCGAGCCTGGCCAGAATTTGGCGCTCCAGTGACTCCATGATCTCGGCCTCGGTTGGCTCAATATGGTCGTACCCCAGTAAATGCAAGGTACCATGGACCACCATGTGCGCCCAGTGATCCTGAACCGGCTTGCCCTGTTCGGCCGCTTCGCGGGCGACCACCGGTGCGCAAATAATCAGATCCCCAAGCAGGGCCTGAATTTCCGGGTCGTCAATGCCGGGCGGTGCTTCAAAGGGAAAAGACAGCACATTGGTAGGCGAGTTTTTGCCCCGGTAGTCAAGGTTCAGCTGCTGGCTTTCCGAATCATCCACCAGCCGAATGGTCAGGCAGGCCGTGTCTTTTTGGCCCTGCAGTGCTGTGGCAACCCACAGCAGCAGATGATCGGAGTCGGGCAGGTCCGCTGCTCCGGATGCGATCTGAACATCCAGATCAACGTCGGGCAGCAATTCCGGGTTGGCATTCATGGTGGCGGTCAGTCGTCTCCGTGCGCGTCGTAGGCATCGACGATGCGCTGTACCAGGGGGTGACGAACAATGTCTTTGGAGCCGAACTGGGTCACGCTGATGTCGTTGACATCCTCGAGCACCTTCAGCGCATGCGCCAGGCCAGACTGATTACCGCGCGGCAGGTCGACCTGAGTCGGGTCGCCGTTGATGACGGCCGTCGAACCAAAGCCGATGCGGGTCAGGAACATTTTCATCTGTTCTTTGGTGGTGTTCTGGCTCTCGTCCAGAATAATAAACGCATTGCTCAGCGTTCGACCTCGCATGTAAGCCAGCGGTGCCACTTCAATCACATTGCGTTCGATTAAACGGTCGACTTTCTCCAGGCCCAGCATTTCATAGAGTGCGTCGTAGAGCGGGCGCAAATAAGGGTCTACTTTTTGGCTAAGATCACCGGGCAGGAAACCCAGTTTTTCGCCCGCTTCCACCGCCGGCCGAACCAGAATAATGCGTTTGACCTGGTCTTTTTGCAGAGCATGCACCGCACAGGCAACCGCCAAAAAGGTTTTGCCAGTACCGGCCGGGCCAACGCCAAAATTGATGTCGTGGGTCAGTACACTATGCACATAGGCGCGCTGGTTGGGGCCGCGCGGCTTAACCACCGACTTGGGCGTATGCAACACATAGAGTTTGTGCTCATGCAGCTGGGAACCATCGAGCTCGCTAAATGTTTCCACTTCAGATTGCTGCAAATAGAGGTTAACCGTATCTGGCAGCAAATCCTTGCCACCCTTGGTCTCCCGATATAACCGCTTGATGATGTCTTCGGCCGCCGCGACGCTGCCGCCATCACCGGCCAGTTCAAACCGATTGCCGCGGTTATTGACGCGAATGTCTAGGCGATCTTCAATCTGCCGGAGGTTGTCGTTGGCCAGACCACACAGGCTGGCCAGTCGCTGGGGATTATCGGGTTGCAGCTCAAAGTGCCGCAAATCGGAAGCTGTTGTCACAGCCTCAAGATTGGACGGGGTAGTCAAAGTGTTCTGGTTCCTCTCACGTTGTACTGTAAACAGCAGATAAGCTAAGAATACGCCGCATCCCTGCCATGTCAAAAAGTCGATTACCGTGGTAACTAATTGTTACTCAGCCACCGTTTTACTGGTTGATTTTACCTTTGTGCCGAAATCCGTGTCGGCCGACCCCTGATAGGCCAACCCGGTGCCCGACACGGACTCTTGCCTCAAGTTAGGCTCAACCTCCGATTCAACCACCGACCTTCAATATGCCAGGTCAGTATTAATAACCTCACCGCGCAAGCTGTTGGCAAAGGCCTCGGTAATACGGACCTGTACGAACTTTCCGATCAATTCGTCGTCATCGTGTTCAAAAAAGGTTGGACGGTTGTTTTCTGTGCGGCCCTGCAGCTCGGCCGGGTTGCGCTTGGAGCGCTCGCTGACCAGTATGGTTTGGGTGCTGCCGACCATGCGACGGCTGATCTGGGCCGCTTGCTGGATGATTCTGTCTTGCAGAATCGCCAGGCGTTGTTTTTTGGTAGCCTCGGGCGTTGTGTCTTCCAGGGTGGCTGCTGGTGTGCCGGGTCTTGGGCTATAAACAAAGCTGAAACTGTGGTCGAAGCCAATGGTTTGAATCAGGTTCATGGTGGCTTCGAAGTCGGCCTCGGTTTCACCCGGGAAGCCAATGATGAAGTCGGACGAGAAGCTGATGTCGGGGCGGTTCACCCGAATGCGCTCCATCTTCTCGGCGTATTCAGCTGCGGTGTGGCCGCGCTTCATGGCGCTCAGAATGGCATCTGAGCCGCTTTGTACCGGCAGGTGCAAGTGGCTGACCAGTTCAGGAATATCCAGGTAGGCGTCGACCAGAGAGTCGGTGAATTCCACTGGGTGGCTGGTGGTGAACCGAATACGGTCGATGCCGTCGATGCGTGCCGCCAGGGTGATCAGTTCGGCTAGATCGGCCTCGCCGCCGTCGTGGCGCGGGCCCCGGTAGGCATTGACGTTTTGACCGAGAAAATTGATCTCCCGCACACCCTGTTCTGACAGTTGGACGACTTCGGTAATGACATCGTCAAACGGACGGCTGACTTCTTCGCCCCGGGTGTAGGGCACCACGCAGAAAGTGCAGTATTTGGAGCAGCCTTCCATGACTGATACAAACGCCGATACACCATCACTTTTTGGCGCGGGCAGGTGGTCGAATTTCTCGATTTCCGGAAAGGTCACGTCGACCATAGCAATGCGGTTGCCTGCAGCGTTGGCGATCTGGCCTGTAGACGCATCCAGCATCTGTGGTAGACGATGCAGGGTCTGGGGGCCAAAAATCATATCAACATAGGGCGCACGATCGGATATCGCCTGACCTTCCTGGGACGCGACACAGCCGCCGACACCGATTTTCAGGTGCGGGTTCTTGGCCTTCAGCTTCTTCCAGCGGCCCAGTTGGTGGAACACCTTATCTTGCGCTTTCTCGCGGATTGAACAGGTGTTCAGCAGCAACACGTCCGCTTCATCGGCGTTGTCGGTCAGGGTGTAACCGTGGCTGTCGCCCAACAGGTCGGCCATGCGAGACGAATCATATTCGTTCATCTGGCAGCCGTGTGTTTTGATAAAGAGTTTCTTGGTCATGAGCCTGCAGTTATATTCAACAAGAGCGTTTCACGTACCGACGCTCGAAAGGGGCGCAGATTATACGCATAACAGGGTCCCGACCCAACCATTTGGCGCGCAGAATTTAGGCCGTTGATCGCAGTGTGTTCCTGACTATTGAATACGGCTCGGTCGGAGCCCATATTAGGGAACCATTGAGGTGGCGGGCGTTGGTGTCTCGCTGCTGTGAAACACAGGCTTCAGTCAGGATGTTACCCGACAATGAAACAACCCAAGGCCATTTACAGAGTGTCCTTTATCAATCAGGACAAGGTGTACGAAGTGTATTGTGAACAGGTCTATCAGAGCGACTTGTACGGTTTTATTGAAATCGAGGAGCTGATTTTCGGTGAGCGCAGTCAGTTGCTGGTCGATCCGGGTGAAGAGCGGTTGAAAAAAGAGTTCAGTGGCGTAAAACGCAGTTTCATTCCCATGCACTCTATTACCCGGATTGACGAGGTAGAGCAGGAAGGTGTCGCCAAAATCAGTGACAGTAAGGGTGGTCCGGTGATTGCTTTTCCGGCGTCTGGTCCGTCAAAACAGCGCTAGAGAAGCTCTGGCGCTGTTTTTTGTGGTATTTACACGACAACGACATGGGTTTTCACTGGCTGCCAGGGTCAATAAGGCTATACTTTAGCTCATCACCCAAGGTGATAGCGCCGATTAAGGTTGGCAAATACACCCGATATGAGGGGTAAATGATGACCGTACTGTTGTTGACAATGTTGCTAGGGGCTGTTGCCTGGCGGATATATAGCCAAGGTGCGGCGGTAAAGCCGGAACGTATCCGGGTGAAAGACGACATTATCCGCTCCAAACGGTAGCACTTAATGCGTCAAGCCTAAATACAGAGGCCCCGGGACTGGGCCTCGAAGTCACTTTTTCTCTGCTGCACCACTTCTTATTGCGTAACCTTCTGCAACACTCGAGTCTCACCGAGGGGTGACCTGCATGGTTTTAACATGGTGTCGGTGCCAGATCTGTGTTGCTGACAAGACCACCAATGCTGGCAGGGTGGCATACAACAACACTTCCCAGCTAAATTGAAACAGCAGCCATCCCGCCCCGAGCGTCGCCAGAGCCTGGGCGCCAAACACCAGAAATTCATTAACAGCCTGCACCCTGAATCGTTCCGAATCCTGATAGGCGCGGGGCAGCAGTGTGGTGCCCGACACAAACAGGAAATTCCAGCCAACACCCAGAAGAATCAGACTGGTGCTGTAGTGGCTAATACCCCGACCACTGAGGCCGGCAATAATCATCAGCGCATAAATAAGCAGCCCCAGCATCAGTAAGCGTTCAGGACCGAAGCGCTTGATCAACCAACTGGTTGCCAGTGAGGGCAGAAACATGGCCAGAATGTGCGCCTGTATCACCGTTTTGGTGGCTTGCAGGCTGTGCTGATCCATATCGTGCATGCTCAGTGGTGCTGCCGTCATCACCAGCGTCATGACACTGTAGGAAACCGCTCCGGCCAGCAAGGCCAGCCACAAGACGGGTTGTTGCAGCAGCGCGCCCCAGGGCCTGCCAACCGATTGTTTGACCGGTGCCTGATAGGGCAGATCCTTAAATGCTAAAAGGATCAGGAGGGTGACCCCGAGCAGCACCCCAGCCAGCAGCAGGAACGCGCCAGCATAAGGAGCGCCTAGCAGGGATTCACCCAGTGCACCGAGCTCAGGACCGACGAGCGCAGCGAAAATCCCACCCAACAGCAACCAGGAAACCGCTTGGCCCTGATCTTCGGGCGCAACGCGTTCCATGGCGGCAAACCGGAATTGATTAACAAACGCCATGTTGAAACCCAGCCCGGCGGTGGCAACCAGCAGTAAGGCGAAGCTGTGACTGTAAATAGCCAAAATGGCGAGGCCGCAAGCGACGATTGACACCAGGTTGCCGATTAGAAAACCCACCTTACGCCCCAGGCGCTGCATGATCATAGCCGTCGGAAAGGTGCTGAGGGCGGTCGCGACCACCAAAACTGAGAGTGGTAGCGTGGCTAACTGTGGATTGGGCGCCAGCTGGGTGCCGATCAGGCCGCCAATCAGAATAACCATGGGCGGAGCACACATCGACAACGCTTGCATGGCGATCAGCGTCCACAGGGCGGGGCTTGGTTTGTTCATGACTGTTTACTCTTTCCGTTTAAATTGTCGACAAGGTATAAACCTTCCAGTGGGTGGACGGTGAAGTGATCCAATGGCGGGCACTGCCTCGAACCGTCCTTGAGCGTGGATAGCATTGGTTGAAAAACAATCAGAGCACCCTATACTCACGCGGCTTTTAATTCATCAACAGTATTAAGAATAGTGGAAACGACTATGTGGATTCCAAGGAAATGGGTTGTGGCTTTGCTGCTACTGGTATTGCCGGTGGCCTTGGCCTGGGCCGAAGCGCCCGGACAACTGGAAAAGTTGGAGTTAGAATTGCCTGATATGGCAAGTATTGACGACGTTGCGACCAAAAAACAGGTTTTTTTTGAATTTCTGAACCCGATCATTCAGCGCGTTAATCAGCGCATTGTTGCCGAGAGGATCTGGTTGTTGCAGATGCAGACCGACCTGGCCCAGGGCGAGATTGCGGCGCCATGGCAGGCATCTTACCTGGCCCAGCTGGGGCGTGACTACGAGGTGGAAGAAACGCCTGGCAGCGATGCTTATTTCGAGCTGATGCTTAACCGCGTTGATATTATTCCGGCGTCACTGGTGCTCGCTCAGGCGGCCAACGAAAGTGCCTGGGGCACCAGCCGATTTGCAATGGAAGGCAATAACCTCTTTGGACAGTGGTGTTTCGCAGAAGGCTGTGGCCTGGTGCCTGCCGGACGTCCTGAAGGTGAGAACTATGAAGTCAAGGTATTCAGCGATGTTGCTGAGTCGGTGGCGGCCTATTTTCAGAACGTGAATACCCACCCGCCCTATCGGGAATTGCGCAACATTCGTTCAGAATTGCGTTACCTTGGCGAACCGGTCTCTGCATTGATGTTGGTATGGGGGCTGGAGGGCTATTCCATTCGCGGTGAAGAGTACATTCGCGAGTTGACGGAAATGATTACTCACAATGAACTGACTGAGTACGACCAACGCCCTTTTTACGCAGCAAACTAGTATGAACCCAGGGGTGATGATTCAGAAGTGTCCTTGCCTTTGGGGTGCGAAAGCCTTAAAACAGGCGACTGTTTCGTAGCCCTAGGAATCTCATGTTTTCTGGAATTGTGCAAAACCGGGCCCCGGTAACCATCGAGGCCCGTCTCTCCCAGTTGTGGACCCTATCGGTGCCGTTGAATGCCAAACAAGGTGAAGGTCTGTCGATTGGCGCCAGTATTGCGCTGAATGGGGCTTGTCTGACGGTGACCCGGCTGGAACAGGGTCGGGCCTATTTTGATGTGATGATGGAAACCCTGAGAGTCACCAATCTGGCGGATCTCTCCGATGGCGAGCTGGTCAACGTTGAACGCGCGGCTCGTTTCGGAGATGACATCGGTGGTCACGTCATGTCCGGTCATGTTCACCACTGCCTTCCGGTTGTTGATATTGAACGCCCGGAAAATAACTGCATTATCTGGTTTGGCATCACCGCTGAGCAGCGTCGTTATTTGTTTCCCAAAGGCTATGTGGGATTGAATGGCTGTAGCCTGACCATTGGTGAGGTTCGGGACGACCGATTCAACGTGTTTCTGATACCCGAGACCCTCGCTGTCACCACCTTTGGTGAAGCCCAGGTCGGGGACCGCGTGAATGTGGAATTCGATGCCCATACCCAGGCGATTGTCGACACCCTGGCGCGAATGAAAGTGGCGGGTCAGCTGTGATTTACGAGCCGGTAACCCGTGAGGATTGTATTTGGCAGTGTCTGTCCTTTGAGAAGCTCGACGCACGCACGCTGTATGACGTGTTGGCACTGCGTGCAGCCGTGTTTGTGGTTGAACAGAACTGTCCCTATCAGGATGCGGATGGACTTGATGATCAGGCCTGGCATCTGCTTGGCTACCGAGCTGGTCAATTGGTGGCTGTGGCCCGGTTGTTGCCGCCCGGTGTAGCAGGGGAATGGCCTGCGATAGGCCGGGTGGTTACGCGCGCCAACGCCCGAGGCAAGGGCCTTGGCCGGGAGCTGATGCGTGAAGCGGTGAACGCCCTGGCTGTTCTGTTTCCCGGCTCAGGTATGGCGCTTGGGGCTCAGGCACACCTGGTCAAATTTTATCAGTCATTTGGTTTCGAAGCGGTTGGCGAGATCTATCTCGAAGACGACATTGAGCATCAATGGATGCAGCGTGCACCCGAGCAGGTCTGACTCCGAGTCTTTGATGATAATAAAAAATGCCAGAACAGGGCCGGTTATGACGATTGATCATTTAATTCTTGCACTGAAACACCGTTTTCCCGAATCGCGTCTGACGACTGATCCGATGCGGTGTTTTGCCCTGGGTACCGATGCCAGCTTCTACCGCCTGACCCCTAAATTGGTGGTTGCCGTTGAGACTGAAGCCGAATTGAGCTTTCTGCTGATACAGGCCCAACTGTGTCAGGTGCCGGTCACCTTTCGTGCGGCCGGTACCAGCTTGTCCGGCCAGGCGGTCACCGATTCGGTATTGGTGGTACTGACTGATGAATGGCGCGGCTGTCGTATTGATCCGTTGGGGGAGCGGGTGCACCTGCAGCCGAATCTGATTGGTGCCGATATCAACCAGCGCCTCAAACCTTTTGGTCGTAAAATAGGCCCGGACCCGGCCTCGATTGGCAGTTGCAAGGTGGGGGGCATTGTTGCCAACAATGCCAGTGGCATGTGCTGTGGCACTCGCCACAACAGCTATCACACTTTGGCTGGCATGCGCATTGTACTGGCCGATGGCAGTATTATTGATAGCCGTGACCCGGTCAGCATCGCCGAGTTTCGCTCCACGCATGAGTGTTTTCTGGATAAATTGTCGGAACTGTCTGTTGATCTCAAAGCGAACACAGCGCTGGCCGAACGGGTTCGCCACAAATATCGGTTGAAAAACACCACGGGCTACGGTCTGAATGCCTTGCTCGACTTTGATGACCCGATCAACATGCTGACTCATCTGATGGTGGGGTCTGAAGGCACGCTGGGTTTCATCAGTGAAGTCAGTTTGAATACAGTGCCGGACTGGCCGCATCGGGCTTCCATAATGGTCGGGTTTGATGATCTTGATCTGTGTGCCCGGGCGGTAACCGCCCTGCGGTCTTGCCCTGTAGATGCGGTCGAACTGCTCGACCGGCGCGCCATTGAGTCGGTGGCCCATATGCCCGGACTGCCGGATTTCGCCCGTCAGATACCCCCTGAAGGCGGGGTGCTGCTGGTGGACGTTCGTGCCGAAATGGCTGATGCGTTGACGGGACACTGTGATCAGGTTATGGCGACTCTGGATCACTTTACGGAGGGCTGGCGCAGTACCGGATTTACCCGCGATAGTCTGCGCATCGCCCAATACTGGAATCTGCGCAAAGGAACCTTTCCCGCCGTTGGTGCGGTGCGCGCTACCGGTACCACCGTTATTATTGAAGATGTGGCCTTTCCGGTTGAGCGGCTGGCTGAAGGTGTTGCTGCCCTGCAGGCTCTGTTTGATCGTCATGGTTATACCGAGGCGATCATTTTTGGCCATGCGCTGGAGGGCAATCTGCATTTTGTGTTCACCCAGAGCTTTGAGGAAGCCACTGAGGTCGCCCGTTACGACGCCTTTATGCAGGATATCGCCGAGGTTGTGGCTGGCACCTTGGGTGGATCTTTGAAAGCCGAACACGGTACCGGACGCAATATGGCGCCCTTTGTGGTTAAAGAGTGGGGTGCAGACGCCTATGGCCTCATGAAACGGATCAAGCAGGTGTTTGATCCGGCCGGAATTCTCAATCCCGGCGTCATTCTCAACGACGACCCCAAGGCTCATATTCAGCATTTAAAAGCTCTGCCTGCTGCCGATCCAATCATCGATACCTGCATTGAGTGTGGCTTTTGCGAGCCGGTATGTCCGTCCCGGGATCTGACGCTGACACCGCGTCAGCGCATCACCCTGTACCGGGAACTGCAGCGCCAGAGCCGGAATGAGGGGGTTAACCCTGCATGGCAGAAGGCCTTTAATTACCAGGGTATCGATACTTGCGCGGCGACCGGACTGTGTGAAGTGCGCTGTCCGGTGGGCATCAATACCGGCGAACTGGTGCTGAGTCTGCGCAAACGCAACAATCATCGTTTTGATCGTCTGGCCCGTTTTTTGAGTCGGCACTTTGCGACGCTGGCAACATTGGTACGGGGTGGGTTATGGACTGCCCAGGGCATGCAGCGGGTGGCAGGTGCCCAGAGGCTCGAGCGGTATTCGGCGGCGATTCGGCGGCTCAGTGGTGGACGTACGCCGCTGTGGCCGGCGACAACACCGGGTGCTGCCAGGCCCGTCTATGCGCCCACCCGTCAGTCCCGGCCGGCCGATTTGGATACCGTGGTGTACTGGGCCGCTTGCGTAACCCAGGTCATGGGCCCGGCACTGGGAGACGGACGCCAGCCGGTACCGGCCGCCGCCCTGAGTGTGTTGCGCAAGGCGGGTCTGGCGGTGGTGGTGCCGCAGCCAACCCGTGGTCTGTGCTGTGGCCAGCCGTTTCATTCCAAAGGGCATGTTGAGGTTGCCGAGCAACAGCGCCGGGAACTGGTCGATGAGCTGTGGGAAGTGTCCAGTGGCGGTCGATTTCCGGTTTTGGCGGATACCAGCCCCTGCAGTTTGCGGGTAAGGACCCAGGCTGAAGCACGTGGCATTCAGTTTTATGACAGTGTCGATTTTATTGACCGGTTTTTACTGGACCGGCTGGCTATCCAGCCCGAGCCAGGGCGGGTTGCCGTGCACACGACCTGCAGCGTGCAGAAACAGGGGATAGAAGCCAGCTTTCAGCGGGTGTTGAATGCCGTTGTACCACAGTGGGTGCAGCCCGAGGGAATGGCCTGTTGCGGCTTTGCCGGTGACAAGGGCTTCTCGCAACCGGAGCTGAATGCCTCGTCCCTGCGTCATCTGGCCGGATCGGTGGGTGATTGTCTCTATGGCATTTCTACCAGCCGGACCTGCGAAATCGGGCTGAGCCAGCACAGTGGTCTGACCTATTTCTCGCTGTTTGAGGTGCTGGACCGGCAATCGGTTCATCCGGATTAAAAACAAACAACCCCGGCAAGGCCGGGGCTATTGGGGGGATATCTATTCCTGCGGATCAGGCTTTCAGGAACGGGTTCAACAGCCAGCCAAGCGCACCGGTTAACTTGACCGGGGCCGTCACAACCGAGAGCATCAGGCAGTCTTCATGGGCGTCTGCTCGTGGTGAGTGAGTGTCACTTGGCGTTCGCACAATGAAATCACCCACGCCATAAGAGCCCAGTTGGTCGGAAAAACCGCCTTCGAGCACGACACTGATTTCATCGCCGCGGTGGTAGTGGTTGGGCACCCGGCCACCGGCTTTCATGTGGTGCAAACCAATGATCATGCCGCTTTCGTCGGTCATCAGGTGACTGACGCGCAGATTCTTCATCGGCTGGCGCCAATTCAGCTCGTCCAATGATTCAGGCAGTAGGGTGGCCAGAGCTTTGGGGAACCGGCTACTGACCGGTTTTACCATCGGTTCAGCCGCAGGTTCGTGCTGAATGCGTTGCATCAACAGGTCAAAGGCGGAATCGGCTACGGGTACGGCCGCCTGTTGTTCGAACAGGACTGCGGAGGTGCTCTCCAGTTCGCTCAATGCTACGCGGCACTGGGCGCAGTAATGCAGGTGTACGGAGATCGCCACACTCATGCCGGTGTGGCAGGTACCGGCTGCAAATTCCACAAGTTGATCGGTTTGCGGGTGCCACTGACTCATAGATCGAGTGCCTCTAACGAAAGTTTCATCTTCTTCATGGCCAGGCGGACCCGGCTCTTGACGGTACCCAGAGGCAGCTTCATTTCATCGGCAACCTCCTGGTGGCTCTTGTCTTCCAGAAAAACCTTGGCCATGACCTGGCGCTGATCAACCGGAAGATCGTAAAGACCCGCCTTTACCTTATCCTGAATGCGTGACTGGCGAACCTCGCCGAACAGTTCCGTGTCGGATTCCAGATCCCAGATCGCATCGGCGGAGACATCGGCCCGGTATTTATTCAACCGGCGCAGCATGTCGATGCGCTGGTTACGGGCAATGGTAAAGATCCAGGTTGACGGTGCCGCCTTGCGCCGGTCGTAGGACGCTGATTTGCGCCAGATGGAGAGCATAACGTCCTGGACCAGTTCCTCAGGGAGATGATCGCCCTGGCTGTGTAAACCAGAGGACAAGGCGAAGGCTTTAATCAGGGGTGCAAAATGTTTGAACAGAGCCTCGAAGGCTTTGGTGTCCTGCCGCCGGGCCACGGCCTCAAGCAGATTGGCCCACTCGTCGGCGGTTTGGCTCGTCTGTGTCATAGTGCGTGCTTTTTTCGATGAGAGTATCGAGATTACATTGGCCGCTGACATTTTTAAACCTGTACATGGGGTCTCAGGTCAATCTACGCCAGCGGGTTGCATCCGGATCACGGTGGATGATTATTTTTCGGCCAGGGTCTCTTTAACCCAGCGCAATAGCCCCTTACTGTTCTTACCGCCACGAATGGGTGCTGCCGGGTCGTCCGGTTGTTCTTTGCGCGCGGCGCGCACCAGCGACCGGAACGGCTGCCGGTCGGTATCCGGGTAGGTTTCGAACCAGACGCTCTCGGCGCTGTCGTCGCGAATCAGGCGCTCACGCCAAGCTTCAGCCTGCTGTAAATCGCGCTTGTAGATGTCGCTGCTGGGGTCGAGCCGGTCGATCGCCTCGCGAATGGCATCGACGTCGTTGTCACGCATCAGCTTGCCAATCAGTTGCAGGTGCCGGCGACGGGCCTCACGTTGGGTGATCCGTTTGCTTTCCTCCAGCGCCTGAGCCAGCCGCTCGGTAATGGGGATGGTGACCAGTTGGTCGGGGCGCAGCGTGAGCAAACGCTCACCCAGAGCCTGCCAGCGATGCATCTCCCGCTTCATTTCGGATTTGCTGACCAGTTCGTATTCGGTGTTGTCGTCTTCAGGGTGCGTCATGAGCGCTCTACGGTGGTGGCTGCCCAATACGATTCAGAGCAGAAAGAATGTGGCCAGGCTGAGGAAGGTTAGGAAACCAACCACGTCGGTGATGGTGGTTAGAATAACACTGCCGGACAGCGCCGGGTCGATGTTCAGTGATTTTAAAAGAAAGGGCAGGGTGGCACCAGCGAGAACCGCAACAATCAGGTTTATCGTGATCGCAGCGCCTATAACGACGGCCAGCGATGGGTCTTTATACCAGAATAGCGTGATAGAACCGATCACCAGCGCCCAGAGCAGGCCATTCAGGGCACCCACGCCCAGCTCTCGAAGCACCAGCCAGCGCAAATTGTCCCGATTGATGTGGCCCGTCGCCATACCACGAATCATCAGTGTCAGCGTCTGGCTGCCAGCGATTCCGCCCATGCTGGCAACCACCGGGCTGAGCACAGCCAGGGCCACAATCTGTGCGATGGATGCTTCAAAGCGGGACATCACGGTTGCGGCGATAAAGGCGGTGACCATGTTCAGGCCGAGCCAGATGGCGCGGTTGCGGCTGCTTTTGATGACGGGCGAAAAGGTGTCTTGATCCTCGTCCAGGCCAGCCATGCTCATGACCGTGTGATCGGCCGAATCCCGGATTACATCGACGACGTCGTCGATGGTGATGCGCCCGAGCAGGGTGCCGTCGTCATTGACCACCGGCGCAGACACCAGATCGTGCCGTTCGAAGATCTGCGCAACCTGGTTTTCACCGGTGGCCGCGGGAATGCCTTCGATCTCACTGTCCATAATATCCCGAACCCGGGTATCCGGGCTGTGGGTCAGCAGTTTTACCAGAGGCAGGGTGCCGACGTAGATAAACTGGCGGTCGACTACCCAGAGTGCATCCAACTGAGTGGGCAATTCCCGTCGTCTCAAATAGCGCAACACGGCCTCAAGCCTTACGTCGGCCCGAACGGTGATGATGTCGGTGTTCATCAGGC
Source organism: Saccharospirillum sp. (assembly GCF_040881935.1). NCBI lineage: Bacteria > Pseudomonadati > Pseudomonadota > Gammaproteobacteria > Oceanospirillales > Saccharospirillaceae > Saccharospirillum > Saccharospirillum sp. Next base: position 38,542 of record NZ_JBBECH010000088.1, read on the forward strand.
CGCCGGCGGAATCTTCAGGGTAGGCCAGCAGACCTTCGACCCTGGCCCGCTCTTCAGGCGGCATGAGACCGAGAACTTCGCTGGATAGCTGCGGCGAGACCTGTTGCAGCATGTCGGCCAGGTCATCGCGGTCGAGATCCTGGGTGGTCTCCAGAATCTCGTAAGCCGACATCTGACCGAGAAAAGCCTGCTGCAAATCGTCGTTCAGATGCGACAGGACTTCACCTTGCTGGTCTTCATCCAGGAACTGCCAGAGCAGTTCGCGCACCCGCCCGGGGGTGGATTCCATGATGTGGGCGATTTCGACCGGCGCCAGTTCTTCGTCGCAGAGGCGTTGCACCTGGTCTGCGTCGCCTTGATCGAGGGCATTGATAAGCGTGAGCCGGTGTTGGTCCAGTTGGTCCTGATTCAGTGCAGTGGCCATACAACTTCCCTGAAGGGCTGTGCCTGGGCTGCAGGCGAGGTTTACGAGGGCTTAGAAGAGAGTGTAGCCGCTGGTTAAAACCCAGATAAAGGGGTTAATCGGGCATCGTGTCTTGAAAAAGGCTCAAAAGTGGCAGGAGAACAGCTTACTCAGATTCGTCGAAGCGGTTTTGTACCAGCGTCAGTAATGCCCCCCAGGCTTCGGAAGCATCCGGGCCCTCGATGCGAACAGTCAGTTCAGTGCCTTGACTGGCGGCCAGCATCATCACCGACATAATGCTCTTGGCATCGGCCTCACGACCGTTCTTGACCAGCACAATGTGGCTCTCGAACTGACCGGCGATGCCGACCAGTTTAGCCGCCGCCCGGGCATGAAGGCCGAGCTTGTTGATGATGGTCAGTTGTTCGTCAATCACGCTTCGTCGTGCCCCATGTCCCGGTGTCTGAGCTGAACGCTTGGATACTTGGCAGAGAAGGTACCATAGAGTTGTTCACAAATGTAAACGCTGCGATGTTGCCCGCCCGTGCAACCGATAGCAACGGTGAGGTAAGCGCGTTGATTAGCTTCATACTGACGCAACCAGCGGTCGACAAAGCGGCGAATGTCTTCGAACATTTCGGTGACGGCTGGTTCGCGCTGCAAAAATGCCTGAATGGGTTCATCCCGGCCGGTGTAGACACGCAGCGATTTGTCCCAGTAGGGGTTGGGCAGGCAGCGAACATCAAACACCAGATCGGCATCGCGGGGCAGACCGTGCTTGAACCCGAACGACAGAAACTGGAGGGCGATGCCGCGAGGTTTGCGAATAACGCGGGAGCGAATTTGGTCACGCAGCTCCTGCAGTGACAAACTGCTGGTATCAATTTTCAACTGGGCCAGTGCCGCTACTGGTGCCAGCAGCTGAGCCTCATGAGCGATAGCCTCTGCCAGCGAGCGATGCTGATCGGTCAGCGGGTGTTTGCGACGCGTAGCGGAAAAACGTTGCAACAGTATGGTTTCATCGGCATCGAGATACAGGATTTCCGGAACCAGATCGGTTTGCAGTGAAGCCAGAATCTCGGGTAAGCGGGATATCCCCTGAGGCGACATCCGTGCATCGATGCATACGGCGGTATTGGGCTGATCGGTACTGGCAGACATCCATCTCACCAGTTCGGGCAGCAAAGCCGGGGGTAAGTTGTCGATGCAGTTAAAGCCTGCATCTTCCAGTGCGTTCAGGACGGTACTTTTGCCCGATCCTGATCGACCGCTGATTAATATCAGCCGGAATGGAGTGGCCGTCGTCGCCATGGCGGTCAGAATCCCTTGAAGAAGAGCCGGTAGAGTTCATCGGGATCCCGGCTATCACGCAGGGCAGCAACCGTATCGGTGTCATTGAACCGCTCCACTACAGCGGCCAGCAATTGCAAATGTTCATCGGTGGCGGTTTCGGGAACCACCAGCGCAAACATCAGATCGACGGGTTGTCGGTCCGGTGATTCGAAATCGACGGCTTCGTCCAGTTTAACCAAGGCAGCAACCGGACGGTCGATGTTAGCCAGTCGGCAATGGGGCAGGGCGATGCCCTGTCCCAGTCCGGTGGAACCAAGTCGTTCCCGGGCAATCAGTTGATCGAACAGATCGAGTTCGGTGACGCCCGGTACTGCATTGGCCAGGCGTTCTGCCAGGGTTTGCAGTACGCGTTTTTTGCTGGAGCCGAACGCGCCGATAAAGGCGCGTTCAACGGTCAGGACTTGGTCCAGAGGTATCATGATTAACGTGAATTCCCGTGCATTCGATCAACTGTCTTCTCTTTGTGTTTGAGCAGTTGACGGTCCAGTTTATCCGCCATCATATCGATAGCGGCATACAAGTCATCGTGTTCAGAGTCCGCATGAATCTGGGCGCCCTTGATGTTGAGTGAAGCTTCGGCTTTTTGTCGCTGTTTTTCAACACTGAGGGTGATTTGTACATTGCCAATCTGGTCGAAGTGTCGCTCCAGTCGGTCCAGTTTCTGACCGACATAGTCGTTCAGTGCTTCGGTAACTTCCACATGGTGACCACTGATATTGACTTGCATAGTCCGCTCCTCTTGCAGTGATGGATCTGCCGCATCCGGTGATCAGGATGTCAGCAGGGCAATATTATCCGGGTTCCCTTTGCCTCTTTCAGTCTAGCTCCTAAAGCAGAATTTGGCGCCTGTGCTGACCGCTTTCAACCTTGGGCCTTTTTAATCAATTGCTTTAAATCAGTCGTTTACGCTCATTTGACGGAGGAATCATCATGGCCTCACGATATTTGGCAATGGTACGGCGAGCCACCTGAATGCCCTTGTCACCGAGCAGTGTCGCAATTTTTGCATCGCTCAAAGGTTTGCGCGGATTCTCTGCAGCGACCAGTTTTTTGATGATGGCGCGAATAGCGGTACTTGAGGCTTCTCCGCCACTGTCGGTGCTGACGTGGCTGCTGAAAAAGTACTTGAGTTCAAAGATGCCTCGTGGCGTGTGCATGTACTTTTGCGTGGTCACCCGTGAAATGGTCGACTCGTGCATTTCAACGGCTTCTGCCACGTCGTGTAATACCAGGGGTTTCATGGCTTCTTCGCCATACTCCAGAAAACCGCGCTGATGTTCGACAATATTGGTGGCTACTTTCAACAGGGTTTCGTTCCGGCTCATCAGGCTTTTGATGAACCAGCGGGCTTCTTGCAGGTGGTCTTTCAGATAGGTGTTGTCGCTGCTTGAATCGGCCCGTTTGACCATGGATGCGTAGGAGACGTTGACTCTCAGTTTGGGCGCAATCTCGGGGTTCAATTCAACCAGCCAGCGATTATTCTTGATGTCTTTGCGAACGATGACATCGGGCACTACGTATTCTTCTTTACCGCTTTCGATCTGGTTACCAGGCCGGGGGTTGAGACTCTGAATCAGCGCAATGACGTCGCGCAGCTCTGGCTCTTTGAGTTTGGATTTACGCATCAGTTGGCTGTAATCGCGTGACGCGAGCAGATCCAGGTAGTTGTTGACGACGGTTAAGGCAGCCTCACGCCAGGGTGTGTCTTCACTCATCTGGTTTAACTGAATGGTCAGACAGTCAGCCAGGTCGCGGGCGCAGACGCCGGGCGGGTCGAAATGCTGAACACGGTGCAACACCGCCTCGACTTCGTCCATTTCCAGCGGGTCATCGAGGTTTGCCATATGCCCGGTCAGGCCCTCGAAAATATCGTCCAGGCTTGAAGACAGGTAACCCTCGGCATTGACGCTTTCGATCAGGCTCTCGGCTATTTGCCGGTCGCGATCGGTCATGGTGGTCAGATTGAGTTGCCAGTTGAGATGATCCCAAAGTGAATCGGTGGTGCCGTAGACGTTTTCAAAATTGAAATCGTCGTCGCCGGACGGCAGGCCATGACTGGTGGGAGCGTGGGTGTAAATGTCATCCCAGGAGCTGTCTACGGCCAGATCGTCCGGTATGTGTTCGGCGATTTCCAGCTCACGCTGATCACCCTCGTTAGAGTTTGCTGTGTTTTCCGCGTCGCTGGTGGCTTTCTGGTCAATTGACTGGCTGTTTTTTGAATCGGCCGCACCGCTTTCATCGATATCCTCGCGGACCTCGAGCATGGGGTTGCTTTCGAGTGCCTCCTGTATCTCCTGTTGCAGATCCAGAGTCGACAGTTGCAGCAGGCGAATGGCTTGTTGCAGCTGAGGCGTCATGGTCAGCTGTTGGCTCATTTTCAGTTGTAAGGAGGTCTTCATAGAGCGTTATATGTGCCTTTGGCCATGGTTATAAGCGGAATTGGTCGCCTAAATACACTTCACGAACGGTGGCGTTGTTCAAAACGTCCTCCGCTGTCCCTTCTGCAATGATGTGGCCATTACCCACGATGTAGGCTTTTTCGCAGATGTCGAGTGTCTCCCGGACGTTGTGATCGGTGATCAGAACGCCAATACCGCGATCTCTCAAGTGATGGATTATAGCTTTAATATCGCCGACGGAAATGGGGTCGACGCCGGCAAAGGGTTCGTCCAGCAGGACAACCGCCGGCTCCATGGCCAGGGCCCGGGCGATTTCGACACGTCGCCGTTCACCCCCCGACAATGCCATACCCTGGCTGTCACGAATATGGGTAATGTTAAATTCACCGAGCAAAGACTCCAGCTGTTGTTTCTGCTGGGCTCGGGACAGATCTTTGCGGGTTTGCAGAACGCCGAGAATATTGTCCTGTACCGTCAGTTTGCGAAAGACGGAGGCTTCCTGGGGCAGGTATCCGATGCCATGTCGGGCCCGGGCATGCATGGGCAGCCGGGTGACGCTTTTGTCACCGATCAGAACGTCGCCGTTGTCGGCTGGCACAAGACCGACAATCATATAGAAACAGGTGGTTTTACCCGCGCCGTTGGGGCCTAGCAAGCCTACGATCTGACCTTTTTCAACACTGAGGCTAACGTCGCGCACGACGGGCCGCTTTTTGTAGCTCTTTGCCAGGTTTCTTGCTTCCAGCAGGGCCATTCAGTCCATCGCTCCGGGTTGCAGCGTCCAGGTGGCCTGAGGTGCGTCTTTATTGTTGTTGGTACTGCGCTGGGATCGCACGTCCAGGGACTCATCGAGCAGGTTATAGCGAATGTAGTCGGCTTCGATGTCGCTACCTGACTGAGTCAGGTGGCCTTCGCCTTCGGTGATGATCAGGTCTTCTTCGGGTCTGTACTCAATGCGCTTGCCGCGTACTTCAATCAGGCCATCCTCTTCACTGGGCAGCTCCTGATAGCGCGCCGGTTCGCCTATGGCTTCCAGAAAGGTGATGTCGCCGGTTTCAGGATCGCGCCGTACATTGAGGGTATTGGCCCATACTTCGAGGGTTCCCTGTTTCAGATAGACGTTGCCAGTGAACGTCGCCTCACCGCGATTGCTTTTGAAGTTGCCTTCGTCGGCGGTAATGGTCATTGGTTGATCGCGATCTCCGGGCAGTGCCCAGGCTGTCTGGCAGACCAGACAGGTCAGCACCAGTACCATCGACCGTACAAAGGGGTAAGCAAGTGGCCAGGCTGTCTCAGTTCGCGTCATAGCGAATCGATACCTCTGATTTGAGCGTTATGTCGGAATCGTCCCCGGTCAGAATGGCGTCCATACCGACACCTCGGGCTTCCTGGCCAGGTTGTAGCAGTTTAACAGGCCTGGGCGTTGTGACGAAGCGGCCATTCTGCTCGACCCTCAACCAGTCCGTGTATAACTGCATGCCCCCGACGGCTTGTTGTTCGGTCACTTCAACATTCTGTTCAAAATTGACGCTGCCGTCGTTAAACAGGGTGGCGTGATCGGAGGTAATCTGCCAGGGCTGGTCCGGATTGGTCAGAATCGTCATCACCGGTGCTGTCATCAGGCTTTCGCCATTGTTTTCATAATAGGCGAGAGTTGTGGCCTGCGCCCGTAATTCGGGCTGGCCCCCGGCATCGAATCGGGTTTGGTCCGGGCGTTCAATATAAAGGTCCGGCGCATTTTCGGGCAGCTCCAGCCTTGCCTGGCCGGGCGACTGCTCCCGATCCGTTTGCCACCAGATCGCCAGGGCAATCAGCCCCAGGCTAGCGGCAACGATCAGGCTGCGACGCCGGCCAGCCATCAGGCAACCCCGGCACGAAGGATGTCGTGCAGGTGAATAACGCCAGCTGTTTTACCGGCGTTAACGATGACCAGTGAGGTGATTTTGCGCTCTTCCATTTCATACAACGCCTGGGCAGCTAACTGCTCTGGATGCATGGTATAGGCGCCACTGTGCATGACGGCGCGGATGGGCGTGGTCAGAATGTCGATACCCTGATCCAAGGTGCGGCGCAGGTCACCATCGGTAAATACGCCCAGCAAGTCCCCTTCGGCGCTGATGATGGTCGTCATACCCAGGCCTTTACGGGTCATTTCCAACAGCGCATCGCGTAACAGAGTGTCCGGCTCCACCACGGGGATTTCCGGGCCGGTATGCATGATGTCGCCAATTTTCAGCAACAATTTACGGCCCAGGCTACCTCCGGGGTGGGAAAACGCGAAGTCATCGGCGGTAAAGCCTCTGGCTTCGAGCAAGGCGATGGCCAGGGCATCGCCCATGACCAGAGCTGCTGTAGTGGAGGAAGTCGGTGCCAGATTGAGCGGGCAGGCTTCCTGCTCGACACCGCAGTATATATGCGCGTCGGCCGAACGGCCGAGGGTGCTGTTGGGGTTACCGGTCATACCGATCAGGCTGGCACCGAGCCGCTTGATTAAGGGAATCAGAGTGACTACTTCGGCTACTTCGCCGGAATTTGACAGCGCAATGACCACATCCTGTTCAGTAATCATACCCATGTCACCATGGCTCGCTTCGCCCGGATGAACAAAAAAAGCCGGTGTGCCAGTGCTGGCCAGGGTGGCCGCCAGTTTGTTGCCAATATGCCCTGATTTGCCCATGCCCGTGACCACTACCCGTCCCTTACAGGCCAGTACCCGCTCACAGGCTTGTTCAAAGGCGCTATCAAGATGTTCTGTCAGGCCCCGCAGGGCTTCGATCTCAAGGTCGAGTGTGCGACGTGCTGATGTTAGATAGTTAACGTGCGGTTTCATCTTATTTGGGCTGCCTGGTCAGGTCGGACACGGTTAGGTCACGGTCATCAAACCGATAGAATACCACATCAGTTGCCAGTCTAAAGTGGCGACGCCCGCCTGGTGCAGTGTTAATTTTTTCTTTATTTACACAGGGTTATGACTGATGGGGGGTCGATTCAGGCAGTATTCAGGCCTAAGCTGTAGGTTGGTAATATAAAGGACAAAAGGAGCCTTTTTATGAACATAGTTGGTGCGATACGCGGATTCATCTTGGTTGGTGTGGTTTTGGCAGCTAGCCAGGCACAAGCATTTACACCCAGCAAACCTGCCGGGCAGAGCGTTATGGACGGCGTTAATGCGGTGCTGGAAGTGGTTAAAAAGTACAACGAGGAAGGCGGCGGCGGGGATCGGCAGGCGTATCTGGCGGAGGTTGGAGGGGTTTTGGACCCTTTGATTGGTTATACCGTTATCGTCAGTCGAATTATGGGTAATGAATTGCTGGAATCGTCTACTCAGGCGCAGAAAGTCCGCTTTCTTCAAGTGTTCAAGCGAAGCATGATCAATACCTATGCGGGCGGGTTGTATAATTTTGGCTCATTCGAGGTTGAATTGCTGCCCGGTGAGAATGAAAGCGAAAATACGGTTCGCAATACTCGGGTGAATCTGAACGTGATCTCTCCGGACGGTCAGGAATACCCTATGGTCCAGAGCGTTTACTACAGTCGTGAAGCCGATGACTGGCGAATGCAAAATGTGATCGTAAACGGTGTAAACCTGGGCGTGACGTTCAAGACACAGTTTGATCAGATATACCGCGATACCGGTGGGGACCTGGACGCGACCATCGATGAATGGGAGCGCACCACAGCAGAAACCTTTAACGAGGATCAGTTTCAATAAACAAGGGCCGGCCATTTCAGGCCGGCCCTTGTTTTGAGGGATAGGTCATTTCGATTTGGTTGCGTTTTCCGTATAATCCTCGCCCCTTAATAAATTCATACCCAAGCAGGAAGTACCATGTCCGCAGACGAAGTTAAGGCCTTGCTCGCCGCCGCTTTTCCCGGCGCAACTGTCGAAGTCGATGGGGGAGGCGCCAAATTCACGGTCCGGGTCATTGATGATGCGTTTTCCGGCAAGCGCCCGGTCCAGCGTCAGCAGCGGGTCTACGGGGTGTTGAATGAAAAAATCACGTCGGGCGACATTCATGCAGTGTCCATGGCACTGTTTACCTCAGAAGAATGGTCCGACCAGGAGAAGTGAGTCGTGGATAAATTGTTGATTACCGGCGGTGGCCGCCTGAATGGCGAAATTCGCGTCTCCGGGGCCAAGAATGCGGCATTGCCGATCATCGCCGCCACGCTGCTAACAAAAGAACCGGTTACAGTCCGCAACCTGCCGCACCTAAACGACATTACCACCATGATCGAGCTGCTCGGGTGCATGGGCGTTGATGTCACCGTCGGCGAAGACATGAGCGTCGAGGTCTGCGCTGGCAATATCAAAAACTGTACGGCGCCCTATGAGCTGGTGAAGACCATGCGGGCGTCGATTCTGGTTCTGGGGCCTTTGCTGGCGCACTTTGGTGAAGCGAATGTCTCATTGCCCGGTGGCTGTGCCATTGGCAGCAGACCGGTAGACCTCCATATTCGCGGGCTTGAAGCCATGGGTGCTGATATTGACGTGGCCGATGGCTATATTAAGGCTCGGTCGAATGGCCGCCTGAAGGGCGCGCGTATTTTCTTTGATACGGTTACTGTGACCGGTACCGAAAATATCCTGATGGCCGCAGCCCTGGCCGACGGGACCTCCGTGATCGAAAATGCCGCCAAAGAACCGGAAGTGGTGGATCTTGCCCAGTGCCTCATGGCCATGGGAGCCAACATCAGCGGTGCCGGCACCGACACCATTACGGTGGTGGGGGTCGAGCGCCTGCACGAAGCGGATTATTCCGTGTTGCCTGATCGCATCGAAGCCGGGACTTATCTGGTTGCCGCCGCCATTACCGGTGGTCGAGTGAAGCTGCGTGATGTCGATCCCGACACCCTGGATTCAGTGCTGATCAAGCTGCGCGAAGCGGGTGCCGAGATCACCCAGGGCGACGACTGGATCGTGCTGGACATGCACGGCCAGCGCGTCAAGGCCGTGAACATCACTACGGCACCATACCCGGCCTTTCCAACGGATATGCAGGCCCAGTTCACGGCGCTGAACGCCATCGCCGATGGCGTAGGAACGGTTGAAGAAACGGTGTTCGAGAACCGTTTCATGCACATCAATGAGCTGGAGCGGATGGGCGCTAATGCCCGGATCAAAGGCAATACGGTGGTCATTACCGGGTGCGCCAAGCTGACCGGAGCGCCGGTTATGGCAACCGACTTGCGGGCCTCAGCATCGCTGGTGTTGGCTGGTCTGGTCGCCGAGGGTGAAACCCTGGTCGACCGGATCTACCACATTGACCGGGGTTATGAGTGCATTGAAGAGAAGTTGCAGCAACTTGGGGCAACTATTAAACGGGTCGCGGGCTAAACCGCCTGCCCCACCAGGGCCCGCAGCAGACGTAATCGGCTGTGGGCTCTGACGCCGAGAATCGGGATCCAAAAAACAGGACAACGCAGTGCAAAACCGTCAATCGTCTCCGTCGGATATCATTACCATCGCCCTGTCCAAGGGGCGCATTCTCAAGGAAACCCTGCCGTTGTTCGCAGCCGCCGGTATCGAGCCGCTCGAGGATATGAATACCTCGCGCAAGCTGATCTTCGAGACCACCCGGCCCGATGTGCAGTTCATCCTGATTCGTGCCACAGATGTACCGACCTATGTGGAATATGGCGTGGCTGATCTGGGAGTGGCGGGCAAGGATGTTCTGATGGAACACGGTGCTGAAGAGATGTACGAGGTGCTGGATCTGCACATTGCGCGTTGCCGGCTGATGACCGCACGGCTGAAGGATGCCCCTGAGGTCAACGGCCGAATGAAGGTGGCAACCAAGTTTGTGCGAGTGGCCAAGCAGTACTTTTCAGAGCAGGGCCGTCAGGTGGATCTGATCAAACTTTACGGCGGTATGGAACTGGCCCCGATCATGAAACTGGCCGATTGCATTGTCGATATTGTTGATACCGGCAACACCCTGAAGGCTAATGGCCTGGTGGTTGAAGAGCATATTGCCGATATTAGCAGTCGTTTGGTGGCCAGCCGTCTGGCGCTCAAATTGAAAGACGATCGCATCAACCCCATTATTGAAACCCTGGCCGCTGCCGTGCAATCGTCAGTCGTCCGGACCTGATAATCCGGGGCGACCGCTGCAGCCTCTGTGCTGTGGAGTAGGTAAGTCGGTAAAACTCAAGAGGCTTGAACCGCATGTCCGAGATCACGTTACGGCGCCTGGAGGCGTCTGCCGGTCAATTTAACCAGAAACTGGATGCCTTGTTGTCGTGGGAGTCTGTTTCAGACACTGACGTGCAGCAAACCGTCGCCACCGTGATCGATCAAATCCGACATCGGGGTGACGAGGCATTGCTGGAATACTCTCGCCGATTCGACCGCTTTGATGTTTCCACTGCGGCTGATCTGGTGCTGGACACAGCCGCTATTGAGGCTGGTTATAATCGATTGCCGGCCGAACAGCAGCAAGCTCTCAGGATTGCCGCTGAGCGCGTTGAGTCTTATCACCAGCGGCAGCTCAGTGAGAGCTGGAGCTATACCGAAGCGGATGGCACCTTGCTGGGTCAGCAAATCACCGCGATGGACCGGGTGGGCATTTACGTACCGGGCGGAACAGCGCCGCTGGCGTCGTCTGTGATCATGAATGCGATGCCTGCCAAAGTGGCTGGCGTGCCGGAAGTGGTAATGGCCACGCCAGCACCGGATGGTCAGGTTAATGACTTCGTTTTGGGTGCTGCGCACGTTGCCAAAATAGACCGTGTATTCCTGATGGGCGGTGCTCAGGCCATCGCCGCGCTGGCCTACGGGACAGACACAGTTCCTGCGGTTGATAAAATTGTCGGCCCGGGGAATATCTTTGTCGCCACCGCCAAGAAGCAGGTGTTTGGCAAAGTGGGTATCGACATGATCGCCGGTCCGAGTGAAATTTTGGTGGTATGTGATGGCAAAACCGACCCTGAGTGGATAGCACTCGATCTGTTCTCTCAAGCCGAACACGACCCGGATGCCCAGGCCATTCTGATCAGTCAGGACGCAACCTATCTCGACTCGGTTGAAGCGGCCATTCGGCGTCTGCTACCGACATTGGAGCGGGCCGATATTATTCGCGATTCGCTGAACGCGCGCGGGGCCTTTATTAAAGTTGATGCGCTGGACGACGCAGTCGCGCTGATTAATCGCATTGCACCCGAGCACCTGGAACTGTCAATTGAAAATCCGCAAGCCTGGCTGCCCCGCATACGCCATGCAGGCGCCATCTTTCTGGGGCGTCACACACCGGAAGCACTGGGCGATTACTGTGCTGGGCCTAACCACGTCTTGCCGACCAGCGGTACAGCGCGGTTCTTTTCGCCTCTGGGTGTTTACGATTTTCAAAAACGCAGCTCCATTATCGGCGTCTCTGCTGAGGGAGCCAAAACCCTGGGTGCAGTTGCCTCAGTGTTGGCTCGCGGCGAGTTGCTGACTGCTCACGCCCGCAGTGCGGAGAAGCGCGTGAATGACTGATGTTCGTGATCAGGTAGATGCTCAGATTCATCACTGGATTCGCCCCGAGATAGCAAGCCTGGCGGCCTATCCGGTACCAGATTCGACCGGCATGTTGAAACTGGATGCCATGGAAAACCCCTATGGTTGGCCTGATTCGCTGACGGCACAGTGGCACGAGGCTTTGGCGAATGCTCAGCTGAACCGGTATCCCCATCCGGATGCACCCGAGGTCAAGACCGCACTGCGTACCGTTTTGAAGATTGACCCAAGCTGGGACATTCTGCTTGGTAACGGCTCCGACGAACTGATTCAGTTGATTGCCATGGCGGTTTCCGGCGCGAATCGTATGGTGCTGGCGCCGGAACCCAGCTTTGTTATGTACCGGATGATTGCGCGTTTTGTGGGCATGGACTATGTCGGCGTGCCACTGACGGCGGCCTTTGAACTCGACCTTGAGCTAATGCTCAGCCGCATTGAACGCGAGCAACCGGCGGTGGTTTTTCTTGCCCAGCCCAACAATCCGACCGGTAACCTCTGGGGTGATGAAAAGCTGCGCCGTATTATTGAAGCGACACCCGGCCTGGTGGTGATGGATGAAGCCTACACCGCCTTTACCGATGCGGATTATCTGAGCTGGCTCGACGATTATCCGAATCTGCTGATCATGCGAACGCTCTCCAAGGTTGGACTGGCCGGATTACGGCTCGGCATCCTGGTCGGCGACCCGGCCTGGCTTGAGCAGATTAACAAGCTGCGGTTGCCCTATAACATCAATAACCTGACGCAAATATCGGCGCGTTTTGCGTTGGACCACTTTGATGTTTTCGAACATCAGACCGCTGAACTGACGCGTCAGCGCCGTCTGTTGCAGCAGCAGCTGGCAGCGTTGCCGGGTCTGACAGTCTTCGACAGTCAGGCAAACTTTTTGCTGGTGCGTACCGAGCCTGGTCGCGCAGCGGCGCTGCATGCTGCGTTGAAAGAGACTGGCATTCTGATCAAAAAACTCGATGGCAGCCACCCCTTGTTGGCGGATTGCTTGCGCATCACGGTCTCCTTTGATGCAGAGAATCAGCGTTTGCTGGCGGCGCTGGAGCAGCATTTACTGACCGCCTGATTCCAGTCTGATTCGCTGGTGCCACTGTCGTGCGACTGGCAGCACCAGGCCGGGGGAAGGTGCGCTTTGTGATGTTCAGGGCTGGACGTTATCGCTGTCTGCTGAATCCATCGAGCTCTGGGCTCGCTCAGCGGATTGATCGAATTGGTGTACACTGACTGTCCGTTTTTTACCCGGCAGAGTTGATCGATATGACCTTGCACCGAGACGAACTGACTGACTACCTGAACGACTACCTGGCTGTGCCGCAGTTCAGCGATTATTGCCCTAATGGCCTGCAAGTTGAGGGCAAGACTGACATCCGTCGTCTGGTAACCGGAGTAACGGCCAGCCAGCGTCTGATCGATGAAGCCATCGATCGTCAGGCCGATGCCATTCTGGTTCATCATGGCTACTTCTGGAAAGGGGAGTCCGCGGCGCTGACCGGTATCAAACGTAATCGGTTGGCCGCGTTGCTGGCGAACAATATCAATCTATATGCCTACCATTTGCCGCTGGATGCGCATCCAGAGGTCGGCAACAACACTCAACTGGCGCGCTTGATGGGCTGGAATGTCACCGGACAGATTGATAACAGCCTGGTGATGCTGGGTGAGGTAGACGGCGAACACACCGGCGCGAGCCTGCGCCAGAAACTGGCCGGGGCACTGGAGTTTGATGTGTTGCACATTGGTGAATCTGAAGACCCGATTGAAACCATCGCCTGGTGTACCGGCGCGGCGCAGGGGTTTCTGCAACAGGCGATAGATGCGGGTGTTGACGCGTTTGTGTCTGGTGAGATCAGTGAGCCGACGGTGCATCTGGCCCGTGAGAGTGGCGTCCATTACTTTGCTGCAGGTCACCATGCGACGGAGCGGGGCGGGCCCGCTGCGCTGGGTTTGCACCTCGCGCAGCGGTTTGGGCTCTCTGTCGAATTCATCGATTTGCCGATCCCGGTTTAACGAGGGCGTGACCGAGCGGGATGCCGGCGAAACCCGGCAGCCCGCGCAAGGTTTAGTCTTCGATTAAACCTTCTTCGCGCAACAGCGCAATCACCGCTCTGGGGTTGGCGTCCTTGATCTTGATGCCGAAAGGCGCTTCCGATTCACCGGCGATGATGGCGATTAAACCGGCCGCTTCCAGGTAGGGTGCCACCGCCAGCGCATCCTCGGGCCGGATAATGACGCTGACATGGCCCAGATCGAACAGAGCACGTTCGATTTTAACGGCCTGTTCGGCAGCGTTGTCGACGGACAACACCAGCGAAACCGGTTGCTGACGGTAGCGAGCCCGACGCTCTGTTTCACTGACCGGGTGGCTGTCTGACACTTCAGCCGCGCTTTCGATCATGCCAGCACCGACGGTGATGTTGCTCAGCCGGTCAATCACAATAAACGCACCCGTCGCCCGATGGCTACGGTACGGGTCGGCAACGATGGTCTTGTTCAGTTGCAGTCTGACGTCGCCAATGCCGTTCAGGGGCAAGGTCTCGGTTGCTATTGTATTCAAACTGTTCACGTCGATCTGACGATCCAGTCGGGTAAACTGGCCAGTGGCGGTTTGGGCGCCGACTTTGAAGTCATACTGGCGACCAGGCACCATGGCATCGTCGTGCATCCACACCAGCTTGGCCTGAAACGCCTGGGCGACCAGGGGAGACTGGTTCGCACCGACCAGCATGTCGCCGCGGCTGATGTCGATTTCATCCGTCAGCGTCAGTGTGATGGCCTGGCCGGCGTGTGCCCGGGTCAGGTCACCATCGAAGGTCACGATCCGTTCAACGGTTGACGACAGGCCGCTCGGTAGTACGCTGACCTGATCGCCGGGTTTGATTTCGCCTGATGCCACAGTACCGGCAAAACCCCGAAAGTTGAGGTCGGGACGGTTAACATACTGCACTGGCAACCGGAACTGACTTTGGTCGCTGTCGCGATTAATCTCAAGGGTTTCCAGCAGTTCGATCAATGTAGGCCCCGGGTACCAGGGAGATCGCTCACTCAGCGTGACTACGTTGTCGCCGTCGAGTGCTGATATCGGCACAAAGCGAATATCGGGCAAGTTCAATTGCTCGGAAAACGCCAGGTAGTCCGCTTGGATTTCTTCAAAGCGTGCCTGACTGAATTCGACCAAATCCATTTTGTTGACGGCCACGATCACATGCTTCAGGCCCAGCAGGCTGGCAATGTAGCTGTGCCGGCGGGTTTGCGTCTGCACTCCGTAGCGAGCATCGATCAGGATGATCGCGAGATCACTGGTCGAGGCACCGGTCGCCATATTGCGCGTGTACTGTTCGTGCCCAGGGGTATCGGCAATGATGAATTTGCGCTTGTTGGTCGAGAAATAGCGGTAAGCTACATCAATGGTGATGCCTTGCTCGCGCTCCGCCTGCAGGCCATCAACCAGCAGAGCCAGATCAATTTTTTCGCCGGTGGTGCCAGACTTGCGGCTGTCTTTTTCGATTGCCGCCAATTGATCTTCATAGATCATTTTCGAGTCGTGCAGCAGTCGCCCGATCAGGGTGGACTTGCCATCGTCGACGCTGCCGCAGGTTAGAAAACGCAGCAGCTCTTTCTGTTCGTGTTGTTTCAGATACTCATCAATGTCTTGAGCAATCAAATCTGACTGGTGTGCCATTGGTCTGTGTTCCTCATGCGTTGCGCCGGTGTTGCCTGTTGGCGCTCAAACAAAATCGGTCGGATGAATCAGAAATAGCCTTCTTGCTTTTTCTTCTCCATGGAACCCGATGAATCGTGGTCGATGGCGCGGCCCTGGCGTTCGCTGGTGGTGGTCAGCAACATTTCCTGAATGATCTCGGGCAGGGTGGTCGCCGTCGATTCCACTGCCCCGGTCAACGGATAGCAGCCCAGCGTCCTGAAGCGCACATGTTTGTGCTGAACTTCTTCACCGGGGCGCAATTTCATACGGTCGTCGTTGACGTTCAGCAGCATGCCATCGCGTTCGACAACGGGACGTTCAGCTGAGTAATACAGAGGAACGATGGGGATGGACTCCAGATGGATGTACTGCCAGATATCCAGCTCGGTCCAGTTGGACAACGGAAACACCCGAATGCTCTCGCCCCGGTTTATTTTACCGTTGTAGATATTCCACAGTTCCGGCCGCTGGTTCTTTGGGTCCCAGCGATGGTTGCGGTCACGGAACGAATAGACCCGTTCCTTTGCCCGCGATTTTTCCTCATCGCGCCGTGCACCGCCAAAGGCGGCATCAAAACGATGCAGGTCCAGGGCCTGCTTGAGCGCCTGGGTTTTCATGATGTCGGTGTGTTTGGCACTGCCGTGATCGAACGGGTTAATGCCCTGACGCACGCCGTCTTCATTGCGATGAACGATCAGATCGAGCTCATACTCCTCGACCAACCGATCCCGGAATTCATACATCTCTTTGAATTTCCAGCCGGTATCGACATGCATAAGCTTGAATGGCAGACGGCCTGGAAAGAAGGCTTTGCGGGCCAGGTGCAGCATGACCGCGGAATCTTTGCCAATGGAATACAGCATGACCGGGTTGTCAAACTCGGCAGCGACCTCGCGGATGATGTGAATGCTCTCAGCTTCAAGCTGTTTGAGATGCGTAAATACGTCGTGTGACATAGTCCGTCCAGTACAGAAATGATCTGGGCGAACTATAACAAAGCTTTTTGTTATTGTTGTCAGGCTTTTAAGATCATTTGGGAATAGATCTATCGCGACTTTTTAGATGGAGATTCTTTTTGAGTATCAGGCTGGGCGTCCTCGGCGACGGCGGCTTCGTCCACCCGGGTAAAACCGAAAGACTCCGATAGCATGCCGATGTCTTTGGGCGTCTTGGTGGCGTAGTCTCTGGGCATGTCAAACTCATCGGTGCTGCGGGAAGGCTGGGGGGCCAGATCCTGAAGGTCTTCGCCGTCGGCTCGGGCTGATTCCAGGCGGTACTCCGGTGCAACCAGCTGATCGGCACCCTGATTCAGGTGGTCCCGGATGCTGGCATAACTCTGGTTCAAATTGTCAATCAGCTCGGTGGTGCGACTAAAGTGCTCAGTCACGTTAATCTGGTAGCTCTGATGTTGACGCTTTAGATCCTCCAGCTGACGCTTCAGGCCATTCGTATCCTCTCCCTGCGCCTTGCCCCAGAAGCGGTTTAACACCGCACCGGCGAACAGCGCAATGACGATAATGACGATAAAGGTGATCCAGTCCAGTTGCAGCATTGTGTTCTCCATTAAGCCTCTTCTCAGACATAGTATAGATAAAGCGAGGTGTCTGTCGTGCTGCCCTGGCGGGCAGTGATGTCAGTATAAAGCCTTTAAAAATGCATGGTGCGAGAAACATTTGTGCCTGTCAGTCATTGATTGTGCAAATGGTTCCCGTAAAATTCCGTCCCCTCCATACCCTGCCCGGAGCACCGGATGAGCACACCCTGGACGCGTTATCAGGCCGATCTGAATAAAGAGAGCTTCTCCCATGATCCGGCTCAGGAGGAAGCCGTCAAGGCATTGCAGCAACTTTACGACCAATTGGTAGCTCAACGAGCTGATGAAGCCAGCCTCAGCGGACGCCTGGTTCGCTTGTTTCGCAAGCAAAACGAACCGGTTACCGGCCTGTATTTTTGGGGTGGTGTGGGTCGTGGCAAAACGTATTTGATGGATACCTTTTTCGACACCCTGCCGTTTGATGACAAACGGCGCTTGCATTTTCACCACTTTATGCGGCGCGTGCATCGGGGGTTGAAGGATCATCGCGGGCAGGCCAATCCGCTTGAGGGGGTGGCAGAAGAAATCAGTCGTGAGGCTCGCGTCCTGTGTTTTGACGAGTTTTTTGTCTCCGACATCGGCGATGCGATGATTCTCGCCAACCTACTGCGGGCGTTGTTCAAGCGCGGTGTGACGCTGGTTGCCACGTCCAATATTGAACCGGATGGACTCTATAAGGACGGTTTGCAGCGAGCCTTGTTCCTTCCTGCCATTGATCTGGTCAAGAAGCATACACAGGTAATGAATGTCGACGGTGGTATTGATTACCGCTTGCGCACCCTGACCCAGGTGAAAATTTTCCACACACCCGCCAACGACGACGCAGAGGCGTCGCTGGCGTCCAGTTTCGAAAAGTTGGCACCGGACCTGGAAGAGGTTGAAGAACAGCAGACGCTTGATGTCCTGGGGCGGAATATAAAAACTCAGCGACTGTGCGAGGATGTCGTCTGGTTTGATTTTGATGCTCTGTGTGACGGCCCGAGAAGCCAGAACGACTATATTGAAATCGCTCAGTGCTTCCATGCAGTGCTGATCAGTAATGTTCCTGTGTTTCACGGCAAGAATGATGACAAGGCCCGGCGCTTTATCAATCTGGTGGACGAATTTTATGATCGCCAGGTCAAATTGCTGATGAGTGCGGAATCGGACATAGAGTCCCTGTATCAGGACGGGCGGCTGGGGTTTGAATTCAGACGCACTGTCAGTCGCTTGCAGGAAATGCAATCGGAGGAATACCTTGCCAAAGCGCACCGAGGGTAATTCTGCGGCCAGATCCTGCGATCTGGTTCTATCGGATCTGCACCATCGTATAACCGGGGTAAGTGCGTCTATTCGTGCTGTACTACCAAAACTGGACGAACGCTATCAACTGATGTTTCTGGCTCGCCGCTCCGAGGGTAATGTGGCAGCCCGGTCATTGTGGAAAGGCTTCCGCGAAATGGCCCGCCCACCCGTTGGACGACCGTTTCGCATCTGGCATGTGCGCCGCAATAATGAAATGCTCTGGGGAATCCTGGCCCGGGATGTATTGAGAATGCCGGTAAAGCTGGTGTTTACCAGCGCTGCCATTCGCCGCCATAGTTGGTACCCGAGGCAATTGATCGCCCGTATGGATGCCGTTATCGCAACCAGTGACCGGGCCGCCGATTGCCTGGAGAATATAGCGGCGGTGGTGCCGCATGGTGTAGACATCGAGCGGTTTGAGTTAGATGGCTCTGCCAGCGAGAACAACCAGGCTCAACCATGGAACACATACACCTTACGTCTGGGCATAGTAGGGCGGGTGCGACCCGAGAAAGGCACCGACCTGTTTGTTAATGCGCTTTGTGCAACCTTGCCGAATCATCCAGACGCCTGTGCTGTCATCGCCGGGAAAGTGACGTCCCAATACCAGGGGTTTGCGCGCCGGCTCAGGGAAAAGCTGGCGGCGGCCGGTGTTCTGGAGCGTGTGTTTTTTCTGGATGAAGTCAGTTCAGATCAAATGCCACTTCTATATAGCCAACTCGACATCGTCTGCGCGCCGGCCCGTTATGAAGGCTTCGGCCTGGTTCCCATAGAAGCCATGGTGTCCGGAACAGCGATTATCGCCAGCCGGACGGGTGCTTATGAGGCGATGGTGGACGAAGCGGGTACGGGCTTTTTAGTTGATCTTGAGTCTTCGCCTCAGATAGCCGAGGCGATTGAGCGTTTGTTGACCTCTCCCGACTTGCTGGATCGTCTGAAGCAGGCGGGTCGCCAAAAGGTGCGGAACCAGTTCAGTCTGGATCACGAAGTAGCGGGCATTACCCATGTCTATGAAACATTATGGCACCAGGGAGCACACAAGGCTTGACTGGAGAGTTCGCATCTTTATAATGCGCCTCCGCTGTCACCGAACAGCGGCTCCAACCGGCTCGGATGCCAGATGAAGTGAAGGCTCTAAAGAACTGATTCTAAACAACATTTCTTTGAAAAAGAGTTGACACAAGGGAACGGAGGCGTAGAATACGCGCCTCTTCAAACGGCAAGCCCAACGCGCTGTCGTCGATCTTTAACATTGGGAATCAAGTAATTCGTGTGGGCGCTTGTAGGTCGACGCTGAACCGCTTTCCTTATTGACCTTCACTTCGGTGAAGTGATTGGGGCGAACGGGGAAGCACAAAGAATTGTCTTTCTTCGGAAGGACACTCGATCTGTAAGCGACCTGTCAATGAATTCATTTGTTGAAAGGCGCTCTTTGGCTTTGGTCAGAGGGTAGCTTGCGTCGAGCTAGATTGGGCGGATGCCTTCGGGTGTTTGCCGAACGATTTAAACTGAAGAGTTTGATCATGGCTCAGATTGAACGCTGGCGGCAGGCCTAACACATGCAAGTCGAGCGGTAACATTTCTAGCTTGCTAGAAGATGACGAGCGGCGGACGGGTGAGTAACGCGTAGGAATCTACCCGGTAGTTGGGGATAGCCCGGAGAAATCCGGATTAATACCGAATAATCTCTACGGAGGAAAGGGGGCTTTGGCTCTCGCTACTGGATGAGCCTGCGTCGGATTAGCTAGTTGGTGGGGTAAAGGCCTACCAAGGCGACGATCCGTAGCTGGTCTGAGAGGATGATCAGCCACACTGGGACTGAGACACGGCCCAGACTCCTACGGGAGGCAGCAGTGGGGAATATTGGACAATGGGGGCAACCCTGATCCAGCCATGCCGCGTGTGTGAAGAAGGCTTTCGGGTTGTAAAGCACTTTCAGTGGGGAGGAAGGCGTGATGGTTAATACCCATCGTGATTGACGTTACCCACAGAAGAAGCACCGGCTAACTCCGTGCCAGCAGCCGCGGTAATACGGAGGGTGCAAGCGTT